>JAEEHE010000019.1 GCA_016280685.1 Caryophanales bacterium | reverse complement strand
TAAAGCGTATTTCAAAAGAACTGCCGAAGCGTTAAATTGTCTAATCTCCGCGATTTCTTTATCGCTTAATAATTTACCTTCATATAAATAGAAGTTACCTAAAACCTCACTCACCGCGTTAATCTTCATCTGATTATCTAAGGTGATGACAACATTCTTTTTATTTTTCTTTAATTTAACAATTCTTTTACCAGAATTTTTTGAGGGCACGATTATAGACCTCCATAATATTGTCATAGAATTTGGAAATCGAATATTTATCGACTGTTTCAAAAGCTTGGTCGATAATCTTCTTTCTTCCTTCATCGCTTAAAGCGAATATTCTCTCCGCTTTCTCGACAAAGGAATTCTCATCGGTGAAGAAGAAACCGGTTTGTCCATCGGTAATCGTATCAGATAAGTTCGTATCAAATCTCGCTAAAACGATCGTTCCACTAGCCATCGCTTCCATAAATGTCAAACCTTGGGTTTCAGTAATTGAGGCAGATGTATAAATATCAGCAAGATGATAATAGAAAGGCACTTCACTCGCGGGAACCTTACCGATGAAGTCAACGTATTTATTTATTCCTAATTCATGAGTTAATTGTTCTAATTCATTTCTTTGTGGACCATCACCCACCACTATTAATTTCGCATCGACTTCAGGATGTTTATTAATAAACATCGCAAAACCACGGATGGAATAATCCATACTCTTTTCTTTGGCGACACGGCCTAATAAGAGAAATACTTTAGTGTTTTCTTCAATACCATGTTGCTTTTTGAATTCTTTTTGTTTTTCTTTATCGATATTCTTCTCATCGAATAAAGAAAAATCAATACCAGTAGGAACAACATTTATATAGATATCGCTACCAACGGAACGCATATATTCTTTAGTCTTCATGGAAGGAGTAATAAATTCCGTACAATTCTTCGCGACAGTTTTCGCATATCCTCTCATGGCCTTTTTACCGATTCTATCCATTAAGCCGTGAACGACATAATAGGTATAGTCTTCATAAGCAGTGTGATAGGTATAGACTTGGGGAACATGTAATTGACGAGAAGCAATTCTTGCGAATTGACCGACACCGATATCGGTTTGATTATGAATGATTTCCGTGCCAAAATCCTTGAGCATCTTCAATATTTTTCGTGAATAAAATGTGGTTATTCGATAGCCATACATCTTCTTCAGTTCTAAACCTGGTACACGTATAACACCATCGATTAATTCGAGTTTGCCATCATCGCTTCTCGGAGTGACAACGATAACATCATGGCCATGCTCTTTTAAGGTTTTGACCAAGTTATAAGCGGATGTCGAAACACCATTGATGAAAGGAGGATATGTATCAGTAAAAATTGCGATCTTCATTAGATAGAATCATCCTCGTCTTTAATATCCACTGTGCTATATTCATCGCTACGGAAATCAGTGTAGTTATTACCTTTATTTTTTGGTTTTGCTTTATTCTCTTTCGCTTTGTTGTTACCGCGTAATTTAGAGAGAATCGCTTTTCTTGATAATGTCTGTGTTTCAATTAAAGCGTCGACTTCTTCTTTTCTCATGACGTAGGTCTCATTTTGTAAGGCCACAAAGGTTTGACGATTGGGAATATCACCACGTTTTTCGATTTCTTCTCTCGGTGTCGCTCTATAGAAAGCGGTTGTTAAACCAGCGATGACGATGGGGAAGATAAAGGTAATACTTCTCCAAAGTAATAAAGCGGACATCGTTAAGGAAGATGAGGCTTTCGTATAAGCGATAGTTTCACCTTGTGTCGCGATAGAAGAGAAATAGAAGCCTAAACTAGGATTTGCTTCGTTATAGAAGAGTTTGTTAAAGAAATATTCAGAAACACCCGCACTACCAGGTAAAGGAATTAAACCGGTAATCATCTGGTGATAGTTACCTAAGAAGACGCTCTCCCAGAAATATTTGAAGGAAGCATGTTCGTTACCTAACGCTAAACCGACAAAATAAGGTACGGAGAATTTTAATGTCATATAAACACCGAATAAGACAGCGACAAGAATGAAGAATGGGATGTTAGTCCATAATCTTCTAAATTCAATTTTGAAGTTCTCCACCTGAATTCTTAAGTTCTCTCTAGTCTTATCAGGATTCTTTAAAATCTTAATCTTCGCGAATAAGGAAACAACTGGTCCCATAATAAAATTATGGAAGGAGTGCCAATAGGCCATTAAAAGAACGATTAAGATAACGGAAACATTCAATATAAATCCGATAATTGTTAACGCTAAAGGAGGGATGGCGATCGTCACTTTATCAAACTTTAAAGTTAAGGGAGGAATCGACATAATGAGGTCGAACTTCATGATAAAGGACAAAGTGCCATAAATAATTAAAACGATTTGGAAGACGATGGAATACATCGCTAAAGCACTAACTGCGGAGGAGATATGTAAGCCTTGTTTCTTATAGGTATAGGCTTGCATGATTTGACCACCAGAAGCACCAGGAGTCACTGCATTATAAAAGACACCGACTTGATCTACCGCTAATGCGGAGTGGAAATGATATCTTCTCGTATATAGACGCGCGAAACAAAAAAGAATGAAGGAACGGATTAAGATAATGCCGGCCATAACACCGACAATGGCTAAAAGCCATTCCCATCTCGCGCTGACAATTAATTTCCAAATGTCTTTTGCTTTTTCGGTACCACCACCGAATAAAGAAACAATAATCGACACTATTGTGACGATTAAAACGAAGGAGATGTTTAGAATGTAACGAACGACACTCTTCTTAGATTTCTTCTTACCAGTTTTTTTATCTTCTTCGTATTGTTCAACTTGTTTCTGTAGTTCTTCCGAATTAGCCATAGCACGACAATTATATCACATATCAAAAATAAAATTGATTAATAACCAATTTTTTGACACATATATGAAACAATTGAGAAAAAAGACCACCATCAAGGTAGTCATTATTTCAAGTGCCAATCAAACTCTTTTAGCTTTCCATCGACGCACCACTGATGGGGAGTGAAATTATCATCAACATCTATCGGATAGCAGTAATTTTCTTGTTTTTCGTTAATTTTAAAGGCTTTTTGCATATCTTTTTTGATTTCTTCGCTAACTATACGAGGATCGCAAGAGATGAATAAAGGTGAACCACTATACGCTAATAAATCGAGCCATTGATGATTTTGCTTCCAGTCAATTAGTCCCGTAATACCAACGCAGTCAGCGTCGACAACATAGAAGTTATGATTCTGAATTAAACGATAAGCTAAGGTATTGACACCCATCTTCAAAGTTCTATCCCATTCCCTACCTGAGGTATCATCACCGATACGATTGAGTTCCACAATACCTGCACATAGATGTCCAATTGCATTACAACCGATTAATATAGCGTTAGGTGCGGCATCTCTAATAGTTTGATAAAGTCTTAAAGTTAATTCCGCATTAGTGAGACTATCATCTTCATAATGCCATCCTTGTGGGCATATCTCCTCGGGCATATTAAAACCATAATAATGGAAAGTATCATAGGTCATATAATCGAATTTAATTAATTCAAATCCCCAGTTCACAAACATCTTTACATCTTTTGTGACTTTATCTAATACTTCTTTAGAAGATAAATCATACCAATCTTTTTCTAAAGGGTGACGATGTTCTTTTAATTCTTCGCTTTTATCCATTAAAGGTCTAAACCATAAACCAGGACGAACATCATATTTCTTCATCTCTTTCACTAATAACGACATATCTTTAAAGCGGTCATTAGTGACCCATGGTCCTGACGCTGATTCAATTGACCAGCCATCATCAATTACCATAAATGGTCTATTCTTTAATCCCTTGGTGACTTCTGCGAGTAATTTTGTATCTTCCATCACTAGTTCATAAGAAGAAACGCCATAGGCGTAATACCAGTTATTAAATCCATAAACAGGTTGAGGAACAGGTCTCGGTTTAATATCACCCATTAGTTTCTTAGTGAATCTTTTTAAAGCGGTTTCTAAGACATCATATTGATATGATTCCTGGATAAATGTGGCCGCGATTAAAAGACGTCCTTTTAAATTAACACCACAACCACCAGACTGCGTATTCACATCGACGATCAATTGATTGTTTTTTAATCGAAAAGAAACGATGGAATGAGGTTGAACTTTGACACCATATCCATTCACTTGTTTTTGCTTCGTATTTTTAATGAAGAAATACCAATAATAGAGAAGATGAGAACTAGGTTTTGTCCATGTCACATCACCATATGTTCTTTCAAAAGAATCACCAAATGATCTTTCTTCCTCACCTATTAATAAATCATAAGTTAAGTAAATGTGAGAGATTTTCTTTCTCTCACTTTTCACTAATAAATCATAGCCGAATTCCGATTTAATAAATTCTAATTGGACATCATCAAAAGAGCCTTTTTGTGAGGAAAAACCCACGGAGACAAGTTCTTGATCATCGATAGCGATTTGACACTTCTTTGGTCTATTAAAATCTATTAAATTCATAATATCTTATTTATTAATAAATAATTAAGCATCTAATGCGACAACGCTGGTGATAGAGATAGTCTTTGTTGTGCAACCTTCGGATAGATAAATCCACACTTCGGGATTAATGCCTAAATTAGATAATTTACTAGAGTCGACTGTCTGTAAATTAAATTCACAATAATAGGTAGAAGTTGTGCCACTGACGAGGATAGGATCAACCGCGATGGTTGTCGCCCATCCTTCTTCTAAAATTAACCAGACACGATCGGTGGTCGGATTATCAATTTTACAGAAGAAAGACATCTTTTTATGATTTGCCCAACTTGTATTACGACATTCAAAGAAAGCGTTCACTGTGCCGGTTTTATCAACACCGTAATCAAATGTTCTTAAGGAACAATAATTTTCATCATCTTGTGGTTCTAATGATGGCCAATCGCCATTATTAGAAGTAGTAATATTTCCATTAAATAATATGGAAGCATTCGCACCACTCTTTTTCGTTAGATAAGCATCATAGCCTTCCACTCTATTTCTATCGCTCGCTTTAAGTTCGCTATAAATCTTATCGATTTTCTCGCTAAATAAAACAAATCTCGTAATCTCTTGATTATTGGATAAAGTAATCGCATTAGCTTTGCTAATTAGATTATTTAATTCCAAAACATCATTATCGTAATAGATGAATTCGCTAAAGGTCACTTGTGATGTCACTTCACTGAAATACATTTGGATATAACAGTTTTTGGTAAATGGTTCAGTGACAGAACTCAAATCAAATTCATAGAAATAAATATTCTTGGTCTCATCCACTAGAGTTCTCTTCGGATTGAGGAGAGTATCCCAATTGCCATTGACGATAAACCATTCATTTTCCGTATTAGGGACATCGTATTGGGCATAGAAAGCCATCTTAATATGACTGGACCAATCCTCGCCTTGATTAGCGAAATTCAAAGCGATTGATCCGGGGTTACTCGGTTGTCTCGGACTGGAGAGATTTAAGTCATAGATAAGACCGTAATCCTCATCATCTTTTCTTAAAGCGGTCGCATCACTTGTGCCACTCCAATAAACAATATCGCGGTCATAGAGAATACCGATATTTCTATTGACGACTTGTCTCTTTTCTAAATAAGCATCGTAGTTATTCACTAATTCTTTTTGAGTATCAGTTAAAGAATTATAGATATTATCGATACGATTCATCAATAAGGCGAATTGGCCTTTGGCCATATCGTTACTTAAATCTAAGGAATTGGCTTTTAAAATATAGTCATTGATAAGTATTGTGGAAAGGAGGTTTTCTAATCTCTGTAATTTCTCGAGATATTCCTCTCCCACTTTTTGTTGCCACTCTAAAGAGTAATCTTCTTTTAAAGAATTATAAGCCGCTCTAGCAGCTTGAATAGCCTCCGCATTCGGATGTTCTTCATCTAAAGCAGCGATTAATTCTTCCACGTGATCAACTGCCGCTTGTGCTTCTTCTTCATCGATAGTGATGCCGATAATCGCTGAGAAATAATAACCATCACGACAAGCGATACTTAAATCGGAGAAAAAAGCGCCAATATGAGAATATTCCACCCCATGTACATCACCTAAGTTCTTCGTGGGGATTTCCATATAAACATATTCATTCGCTGTGTTAGGCTCACTAGCGGCGACAGTTCTTTCATCATTGATAAATTGGATATCTAAATCTCCAAAAGGGTAACAAGCGAAGAAGGCGATAGTTTGATACATGGAGAAATCTGCTTTCGCACCGACTTGTACATTACCATTACCATGGAGATTTAAACCGGTTAAATCTTCTTCATAGACATAGCCGTAAGTATCATTATTAATTCTCTCGATATTAGTGAATAATTTCTCGCCAGTATTATGTGTTGTGGTGATATAATCACCAGCAGCGATATAATACCTCTTCTTAACTAAATCTCTTTTTGTGGAGTACTCTTGATAATTAGGGATATTAGTAATTGTTGTTTCAGACAGAGGTTCTAAGAAATCTTCAATTCTTTCCACTAATAATCTGATTTGACTAGCTTCTTTAGAAACGCTGGGATTTAATGAATTAACTAAGGTGATAAGAGGTCCGACAATTTTATTACAAATCTTCGCTTCACATCTCTCGAGTTTAGCGACTTTATCCGCGCCGACTTTCGTTTGATAAGAAGCACCATATTGTTCACCGATATAGTTATAAGCTTCTCTAGCGGCTTGCACCGCTTCTTCATCGGGGTCTTCTTCATCTAAAGAATCGATCATATCTCTCACTTGTCTAACAAGTTTTAAAATTTGAATTTCCGCGATAAAACCCTCTAATTTTTCATAATTTGTGACAAAACCTTTTTGACGAGGGGTCAAATTATTATAAGCTTCATAGACAGCGAGGATTTCTTCTTCCGAGGAATCGGAATCTAAAGCGTCGATCATCACGATGACCTTTTCCGCTTCTAATCTATCGACATCGACCGGTTCCGTTTCACTCTCACTGATAGAGATATCAGGAAAAGAAGAAGATGATTCCGGTTCTTGAGAATTTTCACAACCAGTTAAAATGGTTAAAGATAACAAAGCAGTTAACAAATAAATAAGATTTCTTTTTTTCATGTTGCTCACCTTTCTTTATTCTAACTTTCGCGTATTTATCTAACAATTCAATGAATTGTTCTTAGGGAGGATTGATATAATTCTAGTAATAGAATTATTAGTTTATAAAGTTCCTGTGTTATTAATTTTTTCTTTAAAAGACAACTTAGCCGCGCCGAAAGAGGGGGATAAATCATCGATATAAACGATGTTCGGCTTGTTCTCAACACAATATTGTTCGTTCGCTTCGATAATCTTCTGAATCATCTTCTCATCATTACCGATGACATCACCGGTAATGATGATATCTTTTAGTTCGAAGATATGAGACATATTCGCGAAAGCCACACCGAGATTAAATCCCGCTTCATCGAGGATATCGCGATATTTTTCTCTATTTTCTTTAATGATAGAAAAATCGCTCACACCAGCTCGTCTAATGATGCCACATGATGAGGAATAAGCTTCTAAACAACCCCTACGACCACAAGTGCATAATCTTCCATCTTTTGGTTGGACGATCATATGGCCGAAGTCAATCGGTCCAAATTCTTCTAATGGTTGTCCGTTGACACATATCGCAAAACCGATACCGGAAACCACACGAGCGACGCAGATGGATGATTCACTATTATCGCATGTGGAACGATAAGCTTCTAATAAGCAGTTCGTATCGTGTTCTAAATAGGTAAATACTTTATATTTCTCTTCGATAATCTTCTTTAATGGACAATCAATCATATCCTTAGTGAAGATAAATCTCTTAAATATCTCGTGGTTTAAATCAACCGTGCCCTGACAAGAGATACCGATGGACACTAAAGTGTATTTATCACCGATAAAGGCTATTCCTTGATCGATGACTTGAAATAATAAATTAAGAACTTCTTTTTCCGTATCACCATTAAAGAGATATTTATTCTCGTATTTAATCGATCCATCAATACCGATGACCGATAGAGAAAAAACCGAGGAATTAATATCGACACCTAAAGAGACATATTTGTTGCCATTAGGGATGATATACGAAGTTCCTCGACCCACTCCATTAACGATGGATTCAGTTTCAATAACTTGTCCTTTATTTAGTAAGACAGAAACAACAGAAGAAACACTACTCCAAGAATATTTAGTTTGCTTTTGAATCTCTCTTCTCGTCGTTTTTCCATGCTTGATAATAAAAGCAAAAATATTACGAAAACTATTTTGTGAATCGGTGTGGTTTTCAATGTAATTAATCATTTTCTAACCTCGAGGAATGTTACTAAAATTATTATGTCAAAAAATGATATAAATTAAAAGGAACTTTTATAAGTTCCTATTAACACTATTTAATTCTCTTCTCCGTCTCCTTATCAAAGAAATAGAGTTTATCGAGATTAAATTGGAATCTGATCTCATTATGAGATTTGACCTCTTGAGTAACCGGAGTTTTTAAGATGCGATTTTGCTCATCGATATAAGTGTAAATCACTAATTCATATCCTAGTAATTCCACATAGTCACATTCACTGGACCACACTTCTTTACTCGGATTAGTGTTCATTGATTCTTTTTCAAAATAGATGGCTTCTGGTCTCACACCGAGATATAGTTCTTTACCCTCGTAATCTTTTAACAATTCTTTATCACTCTTACCTAACGTAATCTTTCTTTCTCCGATGGAGAAGACACCTTTCTCGTATTTGCCTAATAAGAAGTTCATCGAAGGGGAACCGATAAATCCAGCGACGAATTTATTCATCGGATTATTATAGATTTCTAAAGGTGTTCCCACTTGTTGAATATAACCATCTTTCATGATGACGATACGATCCGCCATCGTCATAGCTTCGGTTTGATCATGGGTGACATAAACTGTGGTCGCACCCACTCTTTCGTGAATCTTAGAAATCTCGCTTCTAGTTTGAACTCTTAGTTTGGCATCTAAGTTTGATAATGGTTCATCCATCAAGAAGACTTTTGGCTTACGGACAATCGCTCTTCCTAAGGCGACACGTTGTCTTTGACCACCACTTAAAGCCGAGGGTTTACGATATAAATATTTAATTAAATCTATGCTTTCTGCGGCTTTATTGACTTCAATATCTATTTCTTCTTTCGTTAATCTACGCATTTTATAGAGAGGGACTTCATTATTTTTATAATATTCAATCTTCTCCTCAAAAAAGGTTACTTGTTTATTCTTTTGTTCTAATGATTCTCTGAGAACCTTTTGTTGAATTTCCGCTAATTTGGGATTAGCTAATTTGTGTTCAATCTTTTTGATTTCATCTAAAAGAATATCTCTCATTAAAGTATTGTGTTTAATCTGATATTCATCGATGCCAATCACCGGTTTTAAAACCTTTTGGGCTTCATCTAACAAACCATAAATCTGATGATATAATTCTTCTCTTTCCGGGAGGCGAGAATAATCATCTTGATGCTTCTTGAAGTAGCGGTCAATTTTCTTAATTTCGTTTCTTAAAACTTTGATCTTCTCATAATATGGGGCGGCATCTTCGGAATTCACATAAATCGGACAGGGTATCTTTCTTAATTTCAAAGCGAAAGACATATTTCCATAGACGGTCATATGTGGGTATAAAGCGTAGTTTTGGAAGACCATCGCGATATCGCGGTCTTTCGGCACTACGGAATTGACATAATTACCACCAATATATAATTCCCCAGAAGAGATATCTTCTAAACCCGCGATCATTCTTAAAGTTGTGGATTTACCACATCCGGAAGGACCGACTAAAACGATGAATTCCTTATCAGCGATATCTAAATTAAAATCAAAGACCGCTTGAACATTGTTGGAATAAACCTTGTTAATGTTTCTTAAAGATAATGTAGACATAGATATACCTCTTTCTATTTATCGGTGTTTGTCAATGACAAATAATAATCATATAATCGGTCCACCCATCCATCAGCGACGTTACCGATAGATAAGCCTAAACCATGATAAAAACTATCGAATGATTCGAAATGATAAGGGATGTGATGTTTCTCGAGAGCGTCCACCATCAGAAGAGAATTTTTAAAGGGGACGACATTATCCTTATCGCACTGCCAAATAAAGGTCGCAGGATAATTATCATCGACATGCAATTCAATAGAATATTTATCTAATTCCTCTTGAGAGGGATTATCCCCTAATAAATTATGACGGCTACCGAGTTCCACCGATTCTCTCATAGAGATAACAGGATAAGCTAAACCTAATAATTTAGGAGGAGTGATTCCTTGGACTCTTAACCCAAGATTATCACTGCCTAGTTCACCCACTAAGTGACCGGAAGCGGAGAAACCGATGATGATATAATCGCTCATATCGATATTCATACGGTTTTCGTTTTTAAATAACAATTTAACAAAGGAAGATACCGCTCCTATACCTTCTTTGGCTTTATCTCTCACCGGATAAGAGAAAGAGAAAACGGTAAAACCTTTTTTGTATAATTCCACACTGACGGGTATTTCTTCTTGTAAGGTGCAGACATTATAATAACCACCACCCGCTAAAACAATTGCGACTTTCGCTTTTTTATCTTGTTTTAAACATAAGACGGAATAATTGCTCTTCTTTAAGAAAGTTAATTTCTTTTGATAAGATAGACCTCTTAGATAATTGAGCTGATTAATAGTTGCTTCTTTACCCCAGACATCTGGGTTGAGGTCGGTGATACGAGATTGATCATTTCTTCTAACATATGTTCCGCATAAGTGATCGAAATAAATATCGAGATAAGGATCATTCGTTAATGCTTGATAAGTAGAATCGTAATTATAGTATTTCATAATTACATTATTTAAATAATCTTCGTTTTGTTTGTCGTAAATGCCCATCTTATAAATCTCCGGATAATGTTCTTTATTGATATCCCTATCTAAGGAACGATTCATCAACACTCGTAAGGCGAGAATCATAAAGGGATACACTAGTAATATTAATAAAGCGTAGAGAACATATTTTAAGAATATGTACTGTTTTATCATACCTAATAAAAGGAAGGAGGTAAAACCTATCGCGAATAAAATCACATAGAAGAAATTCTTGATATAGATGAGCATACTATTTCTAAAAGCGTCTTTCACACTCCAAGAATAAATTGCATTAGTCTCGACATTCACTAATAGCATCGGGAAGAATATCGATTGTACTAAAGCAAAAGGAATGTAGATAAAGAAGTTTTTAGAATTAATATTATTAATCACTAATATCGAACCATAAATTAAAACCGCATAGATGATAAAGAAGACAATATTATTTTTAATATTTTGTTTTACACCTTTATTGAAATCTTTAAAGAAGAATAATCCTTCTTCTCGACTCACTAATAAGTTGATACGAGAAAGACCACTGATGCCGATAGAGGCAAAGATAATACCAAGTGCCACACCGATATAGAAGATATTTCTCGCTGTCACTATTAAAGCATCCGCCTCTTCTTCACTGATATTAGAAGCCACTACTTGCATCTTGTAATAATCGAAAGCGAACATGAAACCTAACGTGGGAATAAAGAACGATAAAGAAAAGATACCGATTAAGAGAATGGTCCGCCAATTCTGTTTAATCGTGTCGAAATATAGTTCCCAATAATTACTGGGTAACTGGGCATCCTTTTTAGAATAAAGGTTCTTTTTCTTTCCGTTTCGACTATAGGTTTTCATAGATATTTTTAATCAGTTCTAAAGCGTGTTTGGTTTTGGATTTTTTATTGAGCTCTCCGATATTCTTAGATTTATATGAGAAGAAGAGATAATAATCGCTTTTATCGTTATCACCACTATAGGTAATAAGATCTTTGAATAATCCTTCTTCTAAAGAAGAATCATAAATCTTAAATCCTTTAGTCTCGTTATCATTATCAACATAATAATCAAATTCTCTACCGATTTCTTTTTGGAGATATTCGGTGTCGATATTCGCAAAATAATTAAGAGTGGCTCCCTCATTTTCTTCCACATATGACTTCGGCAAGATGATGATATCCATCTCCGTTCTTAAAGTGGAGAAGATATAGGTGAAATTACTGCTAGAGACATAATTGAAACGAAGAGAAATGGATTTCACACCATCGGGTTTTTCCTCTTCTAATTGTTCTTGTAAATCCATCACTTTCGCCTCATAAGCACCTAAGAATATTTGTAATCTCTCATGTTCTTTCGGTGCGGTCTTAAAAGAGACGATTAAGCAGAAAGATATCACACTAATTGCGATGCTTAAAAGATAGATATACCACTTAGAAAAAATCCTAGCCATTATCCACCTCATATTCCACGATAAAAGATTCGCTCGCCTTTAGATGAACATGGTCATTAGCATGAAAAGGTATTTCACCACATTCGAGATCATAATAAACAACACTATCTCGATCTTCTTGCTTAATAGTGATTTCCTGTCCTCTTCTACCGTTCGTGGAAGTAAAGGTATCACCAATTTCTTTGACTGTTCCATTAACTTCGACTAGATAGCTTCCTAATATCGCATAGAGTTGTTTTTTCTTCTGGCGATATTCATGTATCCCGAAGATACTCGTCATCGTGATAAAGAAAGTTAAAATCGCGATAAGAAGGGAGAAGATAATCATTATCCAAACCTTATTTTCGTAATTAGAAATGAGAACACCGGTGACAAATAAAGCGACAAAAAGCACGCAGAAAAGGATTAAAAATATCAGATTTCTTTTTAATCTTCTCTCGTATTGTTCTAATAATGCTTCAAAATTACAGCGTTTCATTTTTCAAACTATCGAAGAATTCTCTTACTTTCGGATTCTTATCAAATATAATCTCATTTGGCTTCCCACTAGCGATAATCCCCTCTTCATCTAAAAGATAGATTTGATCCGCTAGAGAAGTTGCCTCTAATAAATCATGTGTGACATATATAGATGTGCAGTGATATTTCTTTAAAGTGTCTTTAAGATGATGTCTGATATTCTCTCTATTTTGCCTATCGACATTACTGAGTGGTTCATCAAATAGACATAAGGTCGGTCTTTTAATTAACGCTCTCGCTAAAGCGGCTCTTTGGGCTTGGCCAATCGATATTTGTTTGGGCTTACGAGATAATATCTCCTTGATGGAAAAGTCTTCGCTAATCTCATTAACTCTTTTTCTAATCTCATCGATATCTACTCCCGCAATAACTAGAGGATAGGAGATAGATTTAAATAAAGAGAAATGAGGGTATAAAGCGAATTCTTGACTGACATACCCTAACTTCCTTTCCTGAACCGGAACTTGGTCCATTAAGATATCGTCATAATAGACATGGCCTTCGTAATTTAATAGACCATTGATACATTTTAATAAGGTGGTTTTACCCGCGCCAGATTTGCCTAAAATCACGTGAATTTGTTCATTTTCAAATTCCACATTGATATTATTTAAGACTTTAATTTCCTCTCCTTTCTTCTTAAAGGAGAAAGAGAGATTCTCCAACCTGACAACAGGCATATCTAAATACTCCTAGGAACTGCCACTAAGGAAGTGAATTTCCAAACACCAGTCATATCTAAATCGCTACCGCTATCACTGATGAAGAAAGCTACTTTATGATCTTCACTCGCCTTAAATAAATCAGTTTTCATCTCCACTTTGTTCCAACCATTTTCTAATGTTTGGTAGACGAAGAGATGTCCGTATTTTTCCCAATCCCAGTCCGTGGTGCGGACAATGAGATTAAAGGGATGAGGAGTAGGATTAAATATATAAATAACATATCCACCAGCGTTTATATCAAACTTCATGTCATCGGTAAAAGTAATCGCTTGTTCATGAAGGGTAGGAACATCTTGATGAGGAGGACAGTTAGTGATATCCGCACCGGAGACATAACCGAAGAAGGGATCTTGGATACCGCTATAACCGGTAAAGTTCTCTCCATATGTGGAGAAACGCATTAATGAGCCATCATAAGAGTTATAACCAACACTATAACCACTATTAGAGATCAAATCTTCTAAATCGTAGAATCTTTGGATTTCTTCTTCAGTAAGGACACTCTTATCTAGGACAGCATTATAAAGTTGTCTCGCTGTTTTGATCATCGGGACAAAACGGATATAAGCATCTTCACTATTAACTTCCGAGACATTCGGTAATTTAGAGAAGATATATTGCATTTGTGTACTGAGAGTCTCTTGACTACGACCAGTGACATAGACGGGTCCAAAATATACTGATCCATAAGCGGGTAGTCTCGTGGAATCATATTGAGAACGGAGATGATGAATCGCCCAATAATATTGCCCTGATAAAGTCGAAGCGGCAAAAGAAGGTGTCGCTAATGTTTTAGATGGAATGTCGACAAAGATTTCATTAGCGTAAGAGAACCAAACTCTCACCAAATTATCGGTAGCGTTATAGATGGTGAAATGAATGAAATCAAAATCGCTTAATTTAACATTAGAAATAAATTGGAAAGTACTATCATCAGAACCGGCAAAAATAATCTTTGTGCTACCAGGACCGACTTTACCTTCATAATTATCTTCCGAATAGATGACTTCCGCTCTTGTGTCGGAGAAAGGCACTAACTGGGAATAGCCGAAGAATTTATCAGTGTGTAAGAAATCATTATGGTCATAATCGATTTCTTCTGACATATCGTAAAGGATGCGATATTCTTCTACGGCCTCACGATATTTACCGATGTTAGGAATGACACGGCGATATAAATCTGATAATTTATCGATATCTCTAGCGATATTTAATAAATCTTTATCGTTTGATAAAGAGATACTCTTCGGATTCGGTAAAGCGTCAATCGCGTTTTTGATTTTCTCAATATCTCCACGATTGAGATTATCCTGTTCGGTATATTCACTACCGAGTTTCGCATACCAATTATCTAAATAGAATGTATAACCGATACCTCTTTCATAATCGGTGTTCGGTGTGTAAATCTTTAAGGATGTCGATCTTATCTCATTCGCATTAAATTCCAAAGCAATTTTTGATAAAGGGAAAGATAGGTGGGTATTCTCCCCTTTCTTTAAATCGAAGGAATCGGTTAATAAGACATTCATCTCATCCGTAGAATAAATCATAAAAGAACAAGAGGAATCAAAATCGGAATCGTTAAAGATATCTAATTCGATAGATTTCACATTCGCAATATCGATATCTCCACCGGAGAAGTGATCGAAGAAATGGCACATCTCAATATAGCTACCATAGATATTGGAATACTTTAATGACTTATTACCATGTGTGACATGGTCATTTGATAAATCAAATCTTCCTCTATCTGCATGTTTGGGGAAGGGGAATTTCATCAAAGATAATTCATCTAAAGATTCAAAGTCATTGACCATCACATAGTCTTGTTTAGGACCCTTTTGTTCCTCGTTCTTACAAGAAGGTAACACTAAGAAGGGGACTAAAGATAATAACAATAATAATTTCTTATTCATCTTCTTCCCTCCTTAATAAGTGACAAAGATGTCTTCTAAAGCCATTTGACGCAAGTCAAAAGTTTGAAGATCACCATTATCATCAAAATAATAATTCATGAAATTAATATCGATTTCTTTGACATCGCTCAAATTAGTTTTGACACGGCTTAAATCGATTTCAATAGTCTTACCTTTACCGGTTAAACAGAAATGACCACCGACATTATCGCTTCTTGTTAAAGAAACTAAATCGACATCGAAGGTGAGATTTTCTAACGCAGAATTATTCTCGTATTTAAACATCAACTTTTTCGCATTGGTTAAGTTGACATTCTTAATTGCAATACGCGGCACAAAACGAATCACTTTACTCGCTGATTCATCGTTATAAGAGACGATATTCGCATGGATTACACCGTTCTCATTCATATAGCTAGAGCCATCACTTAGAGAGATTTGGGCACCATTATTTTTAAAGTTAGTAATATTCTTTAATCCGGAATGGAAATAGGAATATTGATGATTGGTTTTAGTAATAATTTCGATATCTCTACTTCTATCATCTAATTGATAGATATATTTATATCTATTATTGCCTAAATCCTCACCATATACCTGTTTATTCTCAATGGTTAAAGATTCACTATTGGTGTAGATTTCTAAAGAACCTTGTTCTCCTTCGTATTTACTATTAAGTAATAAATCATCAGGATTATCGCACTCTAAAATTCTCTTCGCTAATTCTTCTCTCGCTCTATATAAAGCGTGATGGTCTTCAGTCGGTATCGTGCCTCTAAACAAGGAATAATATAAGTCTTTAACATATTGCTTAGAGTCGATATCACTAATCTCATATTTCTCGCATAAAGCGTTAATCTTCTTCTCGTAGACCTCTAGCATTTCATAATCTTCTAAGCCGTCGCGATATGTGACTAAACGCATAGAGGGAAATGGTTCTTTGGATCCATAGATACGACCAGGATACATAATATATCCATCCCCGTGAGCGGAGTTATTTCTATCCATTGATGTATAAGGAGAAGAATAGATAGAGCCATCATTTTCTCTCGCGTACATATTCGCCATAAAGAAGAGATAGCCATTCACATTTAAGGACTTTTCCATCCATCCCATCACTCTCATGGATAAACAATCATCATCTAAGTGATGAGAAGCATAAGGATAAATCGGTGAACAACATGTATAAGTCCAGAAATCATTGTTCGCATTAATTTCCGCATAGTCCTTATATAATTCTTGAACTTTTTGACTATCGACAACATTGATTTGGGGGCAGAAAGTCGAAGGCCATTCCTTGACCCAAGATTCCGCTAAATTGACATTGGTAAAGACATCGGGAATATTTCTAATCGCCGTCTTCACTCTTTCATTCCACGCGGGACTCTTACCGATGAAATAACCCTTATTTGTTAAGATTTGAATGGCTTTTTCTAGGGTTTTTTCGTAATTTCCCCCTCTTTTAAAGAATTCTGGGCTCGCTGCTTTCTTATTCGGTATTGCGTCCGCTTCATCATATGTAGAGGGATAGAATAATGCGTAATCTAAATAGAAGTTTTCCTCAGTGCTCTCCTCAGCGATCTTCACGATATATGACGCTGCGCGGTCACCCATCGAAGAATTATCTGGATTATAGTTCAACGGGAAATCATAAGGGATGATGATGGAATTGTAATTATGGATATTCCACATTCTCTTCACATCTTGCATCAAACCCTCAGGAGAATTCATGATATCTTCTTGGATGACATAAGGATTAGCTTTATAACGGGATAAAAAATCACTATAGGTATCAAGCATCGCTTCACTGGCATCATATTCGCCTGTATACATATACATGGAATAAATTAGCCAGCATGATTGCATCGCACTTTTGCTATTTAAAGAGAAATCCCAAATCGTTACTTTAACAGGGATATTTTGACTTCTCTCTCCCACTTTTAAAGTGAAGGTTCCTTCATAAGTACCAGCGTCTAAACCATAGGAATCTATTTCAATAGATAAACCTTGGTTACAATTTGCTTTCGTGACATTCTCCCCTTTGGCTTTCGCGTATTTCATCGGTAATAACATATCGGGGATGTTATCACCAGCGACGAATAAATCACTATTGGGGTTATGCATATTCGTATCTATTTGGAGATATTTCTGCATATAGATTTCAATATTATCTTCAGGAATCTTCTTTCCTGAGGAAGGATCCACCAATTCGGTTTTGATTAAATCAAATGTCTGTCTTCCTTTAGAAGTGATAATTAATTGGGAAGATTCGTATTCATCTTTCATCATCTTGATGTCGATAGAAGCACCGTTATTTATAAAAATATCATTCTTATATGTTTGTTCGATAACTTTCGCGGTGGAATAAGTTGTCCACATAGCAAAATCCGGTGAATTAGGACCACTGCCTTTTTGACAGCCAGTTAATGTTCCTAATAAACCAAAAGCGATAAAGGATAGGACTAATTTATTGATAACTAGTTTTTTCATATTAACGATCATCGATATCGAGACTATTTAAAATAGATTGCCATTTCGCAGTTAAATAATTGGTGTTTTCCGCGATGATTTTATCGACGGACATCCCGTTCACTAACCAGTCACAACAGTTTCCCGTTAAGGATAAAGTATTAGACATATTAGATTGCACGTTAGCGATGGAGAAAATCTTATCTTTCGCTGTATTCACTAAATATTTGCAATAATGTCCTTCGGAGAAAACTTTATTCGCACTGATACGGAATTTAGATAATTTCGCTTTGGAGGTATCATAGTCACCTGTAGATGGTTCTGCAGGTAAATGATGACCATTCATCTTGTCATAGAAGATTTGTAAGGCTTCATCGGAATACATCCATTTCAAGAATTGTTTGGCTTCTTCTTTATGAGTGGCCCAAGAAGGAATGACGAATAAGTGGTCGTAATCAGTTCTCATATAAGAACCGGTATTACGGCTTTCTCTCACTCTTTCGATATCCGCTTCCGTTACTCCGGAAGGAAGACCGGTATTATCACCGATTTCCGGATGAGCGTCCACAAAGGAAACCATCTCTCTTAATTCCGCTTCGGAATAAGTTTTAGATAATTTATTAACGATAGAGCTCACGAGAGGAATCTTAATATAGTCAATATTGGATTCTCTAGCTTGAGGATTCTCAACTTCTAGCCAAGTGCCATTCACACAGAATGCGGCTGCCCCAAATAGGAAATAGTTTTGCATTTGGGTAAAGGATAAGGTCTTGCTATCCGCATGTTGATATTTATATTCGCCAGTATCTTTGTTATATTCGACAATCTTACCTAAGACTTTCAAGGCTTCTTCAACACCATCATAGGTAAACATATCAGGAGATCTCTTACCATCGGGATTTCTTCCGGCGTAGAATCTCTGCATCATCTCATCGCCTTCATATTGAGCGAACCAACTGCCGAGGATGGTTGTATAGTATTCATCTTGGGCACCATAAATCATCGGTGCGGTATTTTCTAAATCGCGATTAGAACGTCTCACATCATTCATGTGATCCATCATCTCGAATAATTCACCAGTGGTCCTCGGATATTGATCAGCGGTATAACCGAATTTAGACCAGACATCTAAGTTTCTCACGAAAGAAACAAAACCATTCGCCCAAGGAACGGCGAAATAATCATCACCGATATGGGTGTATTCACTGAATAAGGGGTCCATCTTCTTTAACATGGTGTTATTACCAGTTTCTCCCTCATATTCCGAATTATAAATATCGGTTAATGGTTCGAAAGCGTGGTCATAAGTATTTCCTTTCGCGTTGATTTTTCCGCGATAGAGAAGTTCATAGAAACTTCCAGGACGTAAACCATATAAGTCACCAGTGGCCGAAAAAGCCTTCAATTGGTCGTTTAAATTATTGTTACCAGCTTGACCGACCACTTCCGAATATTGAAATTTAACACCGGTTTTCTTCGTATATTCTTTCGTTAAAGCGGTCAACCATTCCGTGCCGTAACCTAATTGCACACAGGAAACTTTAATCGCGTTAGGATCGCTTTTCTTCATGCATCCGGTCACAGCTAATAAACTCGTTAAGACTAAAAGACATAATAAATTTTTCTTCATATATAATGAACCTCCTGAACTAACCTTTTAAACCACCTAAATGGACTTTTTCCATAATGGAATTTTGGAATATTAAGAACAAAACAAATATCGGAATTAAGGACACTAAAACACCCGCTAAATAGGCTGGAACGATATTGCGATATTCCGATATCGATTCCATCGCATATACCGCATACGCTAAGTTGGGGTAATTAGGCATATAGAGAATGGTCGATTCATAATCGTTCCATGCGGAGATGAAACTCATAACAAATAAAGCGGAGATACTTGGTAAGGCCATGGGTAACATGATTTGGAAGAAGACACGATAATGACTGCTACCATCCACAAAGGCCGCTTCCGCATAATCCCATGATAGCGATTTATAGAAAGAATACATGTAGAAGAAATATCCACCATATAAACCGATTGAAGTAATTAAAGCAAAAGGATTATTAATAAAACCGATATCGGTGTATAAACGCATTGTCGCTGCGGTACTACCATATAATGGTAAGATAGAAACCAAGATACCTAAGTTATAAATAAAGGAAGAGAATTTCGAACGATAGAACACTAAGATGTAGCACACCATCGAACTAGTTAATATCGATAAGAAAACATAAATAGTTGTTCTCCATAAGGAGTTCCATGTGATAACTAAGAAGGAATCTTTCCCACCATTAATTTGGGCTAGAGTATCAAAGGAATTGATAAACGAATCAAAAGAGGCGTTCTTCGGCCAAGAGAATAAGTTTTGATGCGTAAATCTCTCGTAGTCGAAAGCGGTTCCATCCTTCCTTAAAGCGCATAAGAAAGCGAAGACAAAGAAGAAGAGGATGAACATCGCATAGAGGCAGAATAAACCAAAAGCGATACCAAAGACGATTTTCTCACTCTTTGATTTCTTTCTTCCGGAACTCTTCACAAGTTTTAATTGGTTACTTTTCTTTGCCATATAAAACCTTCTTCACAATCATCGCTAACGGGAATGATATCGCGGTCATACATAAACCGATCGCGGATGCTAAATAATAATCTGTTTTTGCACCTTTACCGGATACTAAGGCAAAATTATAGAACGCTAAAGTCATCGTGCCATATTTACCTTCAGTAAATGGTAAGATTGGTCCTGATGCTCCCAAGAATCCTGCCACACTTAAAATTAAAATCGTTGAGATAGTTGGCCAAATGGAAGGAAGAATAATATAAATAAATTCTTGAATCCAGTTACAACCATCGATTTCTCCAGCTTCTAATAATTGGGGATCCACTGAGCGCATCGCCCCTCCGATAACGATGATATTACCACCTAAACCGAATAAGAAATGATAGGCTAAGATAGTTAATATCGCATATGGTTCCTCAGCAAGAGGATACTTATATCCCATATCGCGGAATAAGACATCTAATGGTCCACCGTGGTTTAAAGCGATTTTAAAGAGTAAAACTAAGGCAGAACTCGTAATGATACAAGGTAAGTAATAAACCGCTCTAAAGAAACGATAACCCCAAATCTTTTTTGTAATGAAATAACAAATTAATGTTGTGGTTGGAATAATTAATAAGAAACTAACTGCATTAAATAATAAAGTGTTGATAATCGCTTCGGATAAAACACCCATACGATTCGAACTGCTGTTTAAGATAGACCAAATAGTTTTAAAGTTATCTAATGTCCAATATTCACCAACACTGCCATCGGGTAATGTTCCCACAGCTTTAAACGCCATGAAGAATGATTCGATATTGACGTAGATATAAAAGATACAAAATAAGAAAATCGGAAGAGCCATAAAAGAGAAGACAAAAAAATGTCTATCAATATTCTTTTTATGGCGATGGTAAAACTTTTTCATCGCATAAACAGGATGCCCTGCTCTGACTCTTGAGTTATTGCTTTCCATATTTAACAATTAAATCATATTTTATTTGATAAATAAAAACAATAAAATAACTCGAGTTATTTCAATGATTGATATAATTCAATAATATATAAATATTATTTTATAGATGATAACCAATTATAAATATAATAAAAGGCGATATGGTTCTATCCATATCACCAATTATTGTAAAAATAATGAATATAAATTATTTAGCGATAGCCACACTGAATGTCACATAGAGCATTCCAGAATAGGTGGATACTCCATCTGCCGCTTGGAAGGAGAAATATCTTGTGCGGTTAGAGGAATTGTTCCATTCGGAGACAGGGATATTGAAGGTCGTCCATTCTTCGATATCGACAAGGCCTAAATCATACCAGCTATCATTACCTTCACCACGAGTATTGCATCTCACTTGTGTACCAAGAGTGCTATAAACTTTGACTTCCACATGGTCGAATTTATCAGCGTCTAAACCGATGGCTGTTTTTTCAAAGGCCATAATTTCGCCCGCTTGACCAGTTAATGACACTTTATAAACGGAATGATCGTCATAAACGCCAGAAGGTTGAGAATTCCAACCACTAGAACTTGTGGTGACATTTTGCACATCGTTACCGTGTACCACTTCATCGCCATAAATATTAGCGACAGCAGAGCCAATCATCCAAGCACCAGCGAGATCACTACCTTCGATAATTAAGGATAATTTCGAAGCTTGGATATAGAAGTTACTTGTGCTGACCACTAAAGTGTTCCAGGTATTAGGTAATAAATTCACTCTTGGAGCATCATCCCATTCGGTATCATATCTAGAACGGACTTGCACTACTGCATTGTTTGCAGTTGGATTATAAATTCTAAAGACGAAACTAGAGAAAGCTTCACTTGGTTTGACAGGGAATTCTTCATTAGCAATAACGCTGAATTGACTGGTTGTCGCAACATTAAATCTATTGTACTTAGCACTACCTAAAGAGATGACTTCACTAGAGGTAATCTTATCAGGATTATAATCCCAACCACTCATGAGGTTGTTTGCGTCAAATAATACACCATTGATATATTTAGCGATTACGGCACCATTTTCGTATTTGGTAGTATCACCATTAACATAATCATTAGCTTCTTTTGCAACTGCGTAATTGTTCATGAAATCTTCCACATAATTATTTGTGGTAAAATCACGTTCTGGATCGACTAACGCACCTAATTGAGCATCATATTGATTAAGGACTTGTGGATCATATTGTTCAATTAATGGACTAGAAACTTCAAAATAACCATTTAATGGAGTCTCTGATGTTCTATTGAACAAGAAGGAGAAACCATAGTTACCACCTGAATTTTGTGCATTGAAGAAAGAGACAGGAAGAACAGCAATACCGGATTCATTAGGAGCAAAGCTATAAACTTTAAAAGCAGGACCCCAAGCACGTTGATGAATAGCAAATGATAAAGTATCGTCAGTCTTATTTGTAAAGGCGACAGTTACGGATTTCGCAAGAAAATCGGAAATGATAGGACCATATGTCTCTAAACAATAATTGGACAAATTGGTTTTGCCAGTTAAATCGTGTCTGAACATAAAGCGATAGGTCGCATCATAATAAGCAAGAGCTGTACCATCGGTCCCTTCGGCTTTGTAGTAATAACCTGAGACATCGATTTTTTCACGATTGTTTGTAGTGTCCAAACTGATTTCAATCGTTCTTGCTTCATCAGCCCAAGCATGGTGACATGCACAGCAAGCCCAGTGTTCGACCACCAAGCTCTGCGCGGCATAGTGTTCAACATGTTCGTGTTGGCATTCTTCCGCGTTAACCGTCTTTAAATTATGATGGGTAACTAAAGAAGCGACCATTACAGAAGCAACACTTAAAGCAATCGCCCCAATGGAAATTGAAAAGATTTTTTTATTCATTCGAAAAACCTCCGTTTTCAAATTAACTAATATCAATATATTTGTTATTTTTGTAAAAAACAAATACGCGATTATGTTAAAACTTGGACATAACAAAAACTTTAAACAAGTTTAATATTTATATCAATGATTGACAAAAATATTTTTAAAAAAGATTTTGATATTCTTCTTTTAGAGATAAAACATCCATCTTAGCGTTCGCTGGAGAAGTTGAGGGAAGATACACTACTTTGATGTTTTTATTATCTAATTTAGGGAGTAGATATTTATCAAATAATGACTTAGCTTTACCACCGTTAATGCCAATTACTTTAATATTTGGATAATCACTTAATATCTTATTTAAATCAATAACCACAGGATTCTTTATTGAAGCATCACTGCTCCCATAAATATCACATTCATATATCACATCATATAAAGCGATATGGTTTTTCCTTAAAAATCCCTTTCTATCTTCAATTGTTACAGGTTCTTTTTCATTAAAGATTGATGATAACACTAAAAAGAAGCGATTCATTTTATGACCATAATAAAAGCCACATTCTCGACTTTTAACACTTGGTAAAGATCCCAAAATAAGTACAGATGAATGTTCATCAATAAATATTGGGATTGATTCGTGAGTGATATGCATTTCTGAGGTTTTTTGATTTTTCATCTTATACTACATTTATTAATTTATCACAATTATAAAAAAGATATCGCAAGGATATCTCTTATTTATTATTTATCACTATCGTTAGGCAAGTCTTTAAAGAACACTACTGGCTGACGTACTTTCTTAGCTTCATATAAGGCCGCGTCCGCGTGTTTAAATAATTTAGAAAAGGTTGTCGCGTCTTCATTTAATATAGAGACACCACACGAGGCGTGACATATATGTCCACGCACTTTATAGGTGCTAATCGCATTGAGTCGACTGATTAGGCTTTCGTCACTCTCGTAGTGTTTGAATAATAAGACGAATTCATCACCGCCGAAACGACCGACGATACAATCTTTGCGATTAAGTTGTTCTCTTAAGACTCTCGCGACTTCTTTTAAGATTTCATCACCGACATCATGACCATATGTATCATTGAATTGTTTGAAGTGGTCGATATCAAGAATGGCAAATGCACATTTTTGATCTGGTCCACTATTTTCAATAGCCTTATTAATCATCTCAAAGGCAGAAGTCTTATTATATAAGTCGGTAAAGTCATCTAACATATTAGATAACTCTAGTTGCATCATCTTCTCTTTAGAAGCAGAAATATTCATAATCGCAACGATAACACTTCTTAAGGCATTGTCCACAACGATAGGTTCGACAGTGAGCTTACACCAAACATATTTACCGGTAACTTGTAATAATCTAACTTCAAAAGAACAAATATCGAAATTAGAAACCTGTTCACTTAAATCTTTAAATAAGCGACGATCTTCTGGATGAACAAAAGAATTAACTAAACGAGAAATATAGGTTTCAACATCTAATCCATCAAATTGTTTTAATCTTCTAAACATCACGGAATCAGATGCCGCAAAAATGGAGTAAGCATTCTCTAAATAAACGAGTGTTTTGTTACTCACTTCAAACATACATAATTGAGCGATATCTAAGGCTAATTCAAGTCTTAATCGATCAGTGTTTTCAAATTTTGGATTGCCGTCATTCATATTGGTTTTCCTCACATTACGTTAAATTATACACCATTTTATATATGAATAAACAATTTATTGTTTTTTAAAAAGTATTTGCACTTTTTTTCATATAAGTTTAGATTATTTATGCGGACAGAATTTAATGAGCTAAAGTCCCAATCGCTTGTTAAACAGCCCCCGTAATATCATTCAACGCGACGAATAGAGAACACTATACGTCTTTTTGTACTTTTACGGAGGATTATACATATGAAAAAGTCAAAAATCATCGTTCCAGCTTTAGGAATTTTAGTTTTATCCACAGCCGCTGCTGTCACAGGTACAGTTGCATGGTTCACATCTTCTAACGTTTTAAACGTCTCTGGTATGCAAGCTAGAGTCGATGCCGAAAATGGTATCGTCGTTGCTAACGAAACCAAAACCCCATGGGCCACATCCGCTTCCGCTTTACACACTGGCGCCGATGTCGATCTCACCCTCACATCCACAGCTGATTTGTCCGATTGGTATCACGCAAATTCTGATGATGCCGACAAATATCAAGCCGCTGGTGAATACAAAAAATTAGGTATCTCCAAACCAGCCGCTGGTTCCGCAGGCACAGGTTTAGGCAGTGCAAAATTAAATGAACAAGATGCCAATCCAAAGAACTTCTATTTATTAAATAGATTCTACATCCAATCCGCTTCTGGTGTTGCTTTAACCAACCAAGATATCAATGTTAAAAATATCGTTGTTGAAGCCGGCACAGGTTCCGCACAATTAGATAAAGCAATTAGAGTTGCATTCAAATATAACACCACAACATTTATTTATGGTGCAGTCACAGGTTTTACCGCCGGTTATACCGTTAATGGTACTACATCCGTTACCGCTCTTGCTCCAACAGCAGTCTCCACATTAGCAGACAACATCACAATTCCTGCTTATGAAGAAGGTGGCGATCACGCTTTAGAATTCGAAGTTTACGTTTACTTTGAAGGTGAAGATGCCGCAGCAAAATCCGCTAACATCACAACTACTTTAGATAGATTAGCAGTCTCCTTCCAATTCGAAAATACAGACAACGCTTAATTCTAAAAAGCATAACAAATAACACTCGCTTCGGCGGGTGTTTTTTTGTGCTTATTTCACGATTTTTAAGTAATTTTTAGAAACCTATGATTTCAAAAAATACTTAAGCATAAAAAAATAAATACTTGACACTCTCGCTCGCATAATGTATACATATAGGTGTGAAACGCAAAACTAGAGTGATCTAGCGACGCAAAGCTATAGGGCCTCAAGAAGGCAGCCAGTTCCCTCAAATTTAGTACTAAATTATGAAAAGAGCTGGCAAAAAATCATTGAAAATCATTGCCGCTATGTCAATAGCGACTTTTTCTTTAGTTGCCGCTATTACATCCACGGTTGCATGGTTCATCATGGCCAATAGTGTTAAAAATTCCAATATTCAAGTAGTTGTTGATGATCCATCCGATACAGTTGGTGAAATAACTTTCCATAAATATTTTGGCTTAAGCACTGATGAATATTATTTATTCAACCCTACTCCGGAAGCTAAATTGATTATCGAAGATAGACAAATAACAATTGATGCTGCTCCAGATTTCCAAGGTATAACTTTAGACACATATACATCTGATGATCGTCATCATCCACTATTGATGCTCTTGAAACTCAAAAAAGATACTTTAACTTTGTATGCAAAAACAGAACATCCATTTATTGCTGAGTTCAAACCACAAACAGATGTCACTGTAGATTCTTATGGCGCTTTAACTCACGTCACAACAACATCATTCGTTGGTGGAGAAAGATATTTTGTTACAAGTGACGAAGTCAATGGTGGACAAGATGGTTCTACTCATAGATCTACAGCATATGAATGGGATGCCACCACTAAATCATGGAATATGATTTGGGCAGATATCGCATCAAAGAAGAATCCGTTATCAAGCGTTATTGAAACCTTCTTCTTCACATTTAGTTTCGCTTCTCCAGCTGATGGAGCGACTACATCCCATACTTTAAATGGTTCGAATCCATCTAGCATTGCTATTAAGCAAAGCGATTGCAATGAAAGCAATCAATCTGCATTTGTGCAATTCTCTAGTGGTTCATATACACACTTCAATAGATTGATTACCTTCTATGAAGGTACAGTACCTGATGGCACAGTTTATTTAGGTATTGTTGTCGATTATTATACTTTAGCCTTGGAATATATCTCTTCCTATTTTTTAGGTGATGAGCATATTAACGAAGGCTTAAATTTCACTTGTGATTGGTTAATAGGGTTATAAAGAAATGAGAAAGAAGTTAAAAACTATTGCTATTGCATCAATAACTGCATTCTCTGGCATTGCTATGGTGACAGCTTCTTTAGCATGGTTCTTAGAAATGGCTACCTATTCCTTAGATCAAGCAAATATCGATGCTAACAGTGGCGGCGCCTACTTTGCCTATGGCAATGGCTCTGAAACTAAACCATATGGCATTGCTACAACCCGTCACTTATATAACTTAGCTTGGATGCAATATTTAGGCTTATTTGATGACAAGCAATATTACTTCGAATTAGCTAATGATGTCGATATGTCTGGCTACTATTTGCCACCTATTGGCACCGAAGATCATCCATTCTTAGGCGAATTTAATGGCCAAGGTTATTCAGTTACTGGTTTAACTGTTAGTAACAGTTATTCCGATTTTACCGGATATTCTCAAGCTCCAGAATCAGTGCCTTCCGATAGTTTCGTGGCTCCGGAAATCGTTGGTTTCTTTGGTGTTGTTGGTAAATTACCAGATACCGAAACTAGTTATACATATAGTTCCGCCGCTAACACATTCACAAACACAAAATTAAATAGCATTGAAATTAAAACTAATGGTACAACCACATTATTGGCTGGTTTAGCTGCTGGATATGCTTCTGGAGATTTATCAGGGGTTAAAGTCGATGGTAATTCCAAAATTAATGTTAATGGCCAAGCATCAACTTCCTTCACAAATAATCTTACAGATTATGGCCTCGTTGGATACACTACTCACGAAGCTTCTCGTGGATCCTATGGACAAGATTTATCAGAATACTATAATGGCGACCCAGAAGGCGAAGGACAAGACTGGGGTGGCTCCGTAACAATGAAGGAGATGTATAACCGTCTTTATGATATTGCTGGATCGGCAACAAAAAATACAGGTTATGTCTTTGAAAGAAACAAATACACAAATACATCAACCGGCCAAGTTACCTATACAAATGCATTAACAGGCAATGGCTGGACATATAGAAATAGAAAAGAAGGTTCATTCGTCTTTACACAATATAGCGCGAGTAATGGCCCATTAAGTGATTATATGTACTTAAATGGTGGAAAAAGAATCCATCCATATAATAGAACAGTTACCACATATAGCGATTTTATAATCGCTTATAATGGTCGTTATTTAGGCGTTAACTCTAGCGGTTCTATTGTTAATAGCCCAATTGGTTGGCATCATACAAACAACAAACTTTGGACCACCGTTGGAAACAAAACATATTATTTGAACCACGATTGTAACATTGTCACGTCCACAAATGACACTTGGACAAAAAGCGGAAACACGTTCTATTACGAAACAGAACTCGATATCTGGATTACAGTAATAAAAACAAAACATTACCTCTACTATAGTAGCAGATGGACAACAAGCACATCATCCAAAACGCTCACTTTAGATACGACAGTAAACACTGACACATCCGCTGGAGCCGATTATATGGACTATTCAGGTAACGAAGTTACCTACTTCCCATTAATCACCGAAGATAGTAGCTATAATGTCGTTAGAAAGAATACTGGTTATGTTATTGCGGGCTCTGAAGATAACACCACGGCAGCATATCCAAATAAAACTGGTGATATCCGTGTTTCTAAATATTCCACAGGAGATATCAACAACAGTTATTCTAATGGTCGTTTAACTCACGTTTACACTATTAACGCAAATGGAAGTAGACAAGAGATCACAAACAATTATTCTTCCTATGAAAAATATGAAGATTCACGCGCAGAACTATTAGAAATGATTTCTGATGGAAATATTTATGGTTTGCACTTTATGCCTGCGAATATCAATATCAATAATTTAGTCACAGCTGAATACACTTTAATTAATGGCGTGGAAAGAACAAATTACCAAATGCCTGCCAGTTCTATTGACTTTAATTTGAAGCAAAAAGGTTACATCAACTTCTTTGCGGGCACTTATTTCTCAGGAAATAATAGTTTCTTCTCTCTACACGATATTCAAAGAGATAGCAACAATAACATTACAGCAATCAAAGAAATCATTGAAATCTATAAGAGCACAAATGTTAAGAAAGACTATATTTATAAATATAGTGACAATACTTATTCCGCTCCTTTAGATTCCACTTATTCCTTAACTTTTGCTACAAGTAGAATTAAAAAACAATCAAGCGTTACCACTAATGCTGTTTATTATTTTGAAATCCCAATGAATTCTGGTGAATATGCATTAGGTTCTGTTAACGGTGGTACTGGTGCTTACTTAATGTACCTCGATATCGGTGCTAACGGTGATGCTATGGACTCTGTCCAAGCATATTACATCACTACTAAAAAAGCCAGTAATTCCTATCCAGTCGGCGTTGATTTTGCTCCAGTAGCAACCGGAAACGACGGTGGCGAAACAATTGGTATTTATATCGCCTCTGGCAAATCCGGTTCTATAGCTTTTGCTATCACTTCCGGAAATATTGCTATTACCGACACATCATCACTATCAACATATTCTTATAAAGGAACGAAATATAGCGATAGCAATCCACCAGGAGGAAACTTCATAGTATCTGGTAATTCTCCTGGACCTCTGGTTCTACCTCCGACAGGAGGCACTAGGGTTATGACTATAAATGTATCCACTGTTTATGGTTCTGTATTCGTTATACGAATAACTGACTTACTAACTAATGCATCCGGTTCATATAATGAATCCGAATCCAAATACGAAGTCAGTGAAGAAGGTGGCCCGTTTGTCGTACAAAATAAAGCATATGTGCAAAACATTTCTGATCAGATTTATTTGGATGAATTCCGTGCCTTACCTATTGCCGCATCATTAGTGAGATCTACTGGTAATGGAGAATTTACCACAACATATGACACTGAAAATTGTAGTTACGCCGATAAGATTGTCGATGTTGATATCGAGAAGAACGGCACTACAATAGGCATTTCCGTCACTTCTGGTTACACCTTCAAGATTGGTGGCGTGGCCAAAGCTAATGGCAGCACATATTAACTTTCAAAGGCGATACTTAAATGTATCGTCTTTTTCTATAGCCCACTTTATCAAGCTAAAACTATCCATTTTTAATAAATTTAATTGAATTTTATTATTCTAATAAGTAAAAAAGTTTATTGTCATTTTATATTATTAATATATAATTTCTTTTAGGTATCGTTAATTTATGAATCCAAAAACTAAGAAAATATTATATATCGCATTATTTGCATTAGATGTAGCCGTAGTTTTATTTCTAGTCATTGTTCCAACTATTGTTGCTGCTACAATGCCATCTTTACGTACAGATATTGATAAAACTACATTCATTGGCTTTTTCCAAGCGAATCCTAACGCAATTCTGTTCGCCTTTGTACTTCCTGCTGTTGTATTACTAGGTTTAAACATCTTCATTCTCATCAAATTTGTCAAAAAAGTAAATGCAAGAAAGAAAGTCCAATTAAATGAATTAAGCGCCGAAGAAAAAGAAGCCTTAAGAAAAGAATTAATGAAAGATCTTGCTTCTCCTAAGGAAGAAGAAAAGAAAGAAGAATAAGATGCCATCGAGCATCTTTTTTTTCTTTGTTATGTGACACATATGCGTATATGCATAATGCGATGCATAACCTTTTAAATAAAAATATATTGACAAGAAAAAAATATTTTAAATATAATATCGGTGATAAAAGCAAAGCTAAAGCAATTTAGCGACGCAAAGCTAAAGGGTCTCCGCGGAGATAGCCAGTTGCCGATAGTTAAGAGCAAAGTTAGAGAAATCTAGCGACGCAAAGCTATAGGGTCTTAAAATTAAAAGATAGCCAGTTGCCTACAATTAAAAGAGTTTGATGGAAAGCTCTGTTGGTTGAATGATAGCGACTGGCTTTTATAATTCGAACTCATTGGGACGACATAGAATTAATAGAATCTCCTAATTAGGAATGTTTTAACATTATCCTTACTTAAGAGCTAATTTAAATATGGTTGATCAAGTCTACGTACAGAAAAGAAGAAGAAAGAAGATTGCCGCTATTGTTGGTGCGGCTTGTTCAGGTGTAGCTATCGTTATGATGCTCATCGCTTTTCTTGGTTATCACGTCGGTACTTTCACTGTTAAGCTTAGACAAAATGATGTTAAGTTAATGCTCACCCAGGATAGCGAATCCGCGATGGATGGCAAAACGGAAGAAGAAGGTGCTGATACAACTTCTGGTACAACCTATTTATTAGTGTCATCTCTCCCGAAGTTTGAACTTCATACAGATGCGATGTTACAAGACCACGATCGTTACGATAATGCGAACACCGATTATTTAGATGGTGCTCTCATCAATCCGAAAAACGATGAAGTCGTCTCTCTCTATTATTTCAAATACACGTTCTTCTTAAAGAATATTGGTCAATATACTGCTGACTATCGTTTCAATTTACGTATTTCGGAAAATCAGCAACCCACCAATGTTCATGGTTATGGCTATGACGATATTATGAGAGTTAGACTCTATCAAAATATTGGTAATAGTCATAACTATAAGACTTACGCGAAGCCTCCTAGAAGTGGCACAGAAGGCCACATCGATGAAGAAGGCAATATTAAATATGAAGAGAAAATCTCTAATACTAGTCCCTATTATGCGACTAACTTTACTGATTCCAGCAACATCGCTAATGTCGATATGGATAATTTCCATAAAGGTCAATATATCAGATACACAATTCTTGTTTGGTTAGAGGGCAGTGATCCACAATGTAAAAACACCGCTCCCGAAGGTGGTTCTATTAAGCTCGAAATTAGCATTACAGCGAACAAAAGCCAAATAAAGAATGAAAATTAGAACTAAAGAGAACTTAGTATTTATTAGTATCTATAGTTTATTAGTCTTTTCTGCCTTAGGCGCTATGGTAGGCACGTACGCCTGGTTTGAATATAGCTCCAGGGTTAGCAACCAATTCCATGGTACCGCCGTTAATCGCTCAGGCGACTTAAAAGTCGGTATCTATAGTGAAAGCGAATTACCGAACTACGCGGAACACGGTTTAGAAAAAGACGGAAATAACTATTGGGCCACAGAAGGGTTATCAGCAGAAACCCTCTCGTATTTTTTACACGCGAGCGGGTATGCGAGTAACACGCTTTTCCCTGTGACCACAGGTTCTTACGCAGAGAATGGTAACTTCCGTTTATTGAGCAATCCTTTATTCATGGATAACAACATCAATAAACCTGCGAAAAAGACGGAATATATCTACCTTCCCCTCATTTTTGCGGTTAACGGAGGAAGATCTAGCGCTAGCGATATCGATATTAGACTTAGAGAAGCTGATATCGAAAGCACCAATCAATTAAAAGAAGCAATCAGACTCCACTTCGATACCGGTGATACTAACTTCACCTTTGCCCCTAGTGAAAGTCGCGATGGACAAGATATCGTCGGTGGGACCTTAGACTTAAATCTCGATGGTTATATCGATTATGATGAAACCACTAATAGAGAATATATCTATGGTGAAGTCGATAATGTCTCTTATAAGACCACTCCTAATCAAGGTGAAACTGTCTTACCAAAAAAAGAGAGAAACTGCTTTAACGGAAAACATCACGAAGGTAGTTATTCCTTAAACGATGATGCCGTTTATAAAACCAGTCAATATCTCGGTAAAAACTCCGTTCTCAGCACCAAAAATATCGTCGCTAGTTATTTAGAAGGCATCGCTCGTGTTAATTTAACGATTTACGCAGAAGGATGGGCAAATAGCTTAATCGATGAAGTAGTCGGTACTGGATTCAATCTAGATTTAACATTTGAAATTAACCACTAATTATTATGAAGAAAAGAAATTTGATGATTGCAGGACTAGGAATGATTAATGCCGCTTTAGTGGCGAGCATTGGTCTATCACTCGCTTGGTATTCCACAGGCGCGGTTTTGTATGTCCATCAAATTGAAGTCTCTTTTAGAGGTGATAAGAAAATCTATGTCGGATTAGATGAAGACACCGATAACTACAAAGAAACAATGGTCTTTGGAGATAAAGAACATTCTAAGAATTATTATCCGATTAGTTCGATGTTCTCCGATGAATGGATCAATGAAAAAGCCAGTAAGCCGAGATTTAGAAGCGAATATACATCGATTAGTCATAACGATGTCGATAGCTATACAAAATCCGACTTAATCACTGTGGATGAGGATGGTTATTTCTCTAAAGAAATATATCTATATTGTGAATCTAATGTAGTTCTTACACTCGATAGTGAGCAAACAACATTCACACCCGATGAAGAGGGTAATAGAAAAACTGCGCATAACTTAGCAAGTTCTTCTAGCGAAGAAGAGGAAATCTATCAAGAACTAAATGATGTCGTTAAATCGTTGAGATGTTCCGTATTAATCCCGGATGTCGATGACTATCAATATTACATTGTCGATCCATATAAAGAAGAAGATACCTATTTATGTGGATTAATGAACTACGATGAAGTTGATGCTTATTATGATAGTTATCAATTCGATGATGAGAGATATGAATTCTTCTATGGTGAATATAATGATGAGAGCAAACTCATCTATGATGAACCGAGTGAAGAAGACTCTGAATTAATCGGCAGAGCGAATAAATTCAACGCCAAACATAAAGCGGGAGTCCATATGGTAAATCTCGAAAGATCCATAGAAAATGGATTTATACCTAAGGTTGAACCATCCATCAGCTTAAAAGAAGCGGATATCAAAATGGAAGAAGGAAACGCGGATGGTATCCGAATCAAATTAAAAGCGTTTATACCAACAAAAGTCGTCTTATCCCTCTATTTAGAAGGTTGGGATAGAGACAACACAAGCTTAGTAGAACAAGGCCAGTTCTACGCGAACATCAAATTCAAAATTGGGGAGGAATACTTCTTATGAATGCATACTTCGAATATTTAAGACAAATGATCATCGCCTTTTTCCAAGATGTAGGAAATTGGTTTTACAATCTCTTCGCGGGACCATGGTTACCGGTAGGAGAAAACTTTAAAGAATATAATGCATATTTTGGCCACTACTCTCCTGATTTTGGTTTTTGGGGTTGGTTTTTCTACGTGTTCTTCTGGATCTTATTAATCGGTATCATCGGTGGTATCGGTTACTTATTATTCATTCTTATTAGAAAATATGTCCATTTCTATAAGAGAGAATTAGATAAAGTCAAATTACAAGAGCAAGTAGAAAAATTAAATTATGAATTATATGAGGCGATTCGTGAAAAGGATAAAATCCTCGAACTTAAAGTGGGTTCTATGGGTATTGAAAATCCTGATTTATCAACGAGTGATAAAGAGACGATTGAAGAAGTTACTTCTCGTTTCCCCAAACTCAAATATGTCGATCACGAATATAAAGATGTCGACACTAATATTCCTAACGCTGATGGCTTATCATTAGAGGAATTATGTAATACCTTCAGATTATTTGCTGCTAGCCAATTACACCTCTATTACACGATTGATACCATCAGACAATTATTCGCTGGTATGTCCTCTTCTAAATTAATTATCTTAGAAGGTATCTCCGGTACTGGTAAAACCTCTTTAGCGTACGCCCTCGGTAAATTCTTCGACCACGCCTCTTCCATCTGTTCCGTCCAACCATCTTGGAAAGATAGAAGTGAATTAGTCGGTTATTACAACGAATTTACTAAGAAATTCAATGAAACCGAATTCTTACGTGCGTTATACGAAGCGACATATCGTAAAGATATCAATATCATCGTCCTCGATGAAATGAACTTAGCCCGTATCGAATATTATTTCGCGGAATTCTTATCCATCATGGAAATGCCTAATAAGAACGAATGGAAGATTGAATTAATCAACTCCTACGACGACGCTGACCCCAGCCATGTCGTTCAAGGTAAGATGTTAATTCCCCAAAACGTCTTCTTCTTCGGTACCGCGAATAACGACGACAGTACCTTCACTATTTCCGATAAGGTCTATGACCGTGCTATCTCATTATTCTTTGATAATAAAGGTATTCCATTTGATGCTGAATATACCGAACAATTACATGTTCCATTTGAACAAATTGAATCTTTATTCAATGAAGCCCAAGTGCAATATCCAGTTAGTGAGAAAACCTTGGATAAATTTGAAAAACTCGATGACTTTGTCATTAAGAAATTCAAGATTGCCTTCGGTAACCGTATCTTAAAACAATTAAAGATCTTCATCCC
>JAEEHE010000112.1 GCA_016280685.1 Caryophanales bacterium | reverse complement strand
TTTTTCTAAAGTATTCAAAAAATATAGCGGCTTATCTCCTTCTGACTGGAGAACCGTATCTTCTAAAAGAATGTATTTCTAATAATTATTTAATGTTGAAAGGTGAAAGGCCTTCAGCTTGTAATCTAAGTTGATATTTTTGATCATTTAAAACTTGTTTAATGAATTTTTTGAGTTGAATTATTGTTTAAGCTTTAAGTAGTTTGCCATAATGTGCTCCTTTGATTTTTGTAGCTACATTATGAAATTTTTAAGGCTTACTTTGGTCGCTCCTGGAGGGACATTAGTTCGGCTGTGAGAAGCTTCGTCGCACGAGGAGGCTTGGAGGTTCGAGACATAAAACAAAAGCCCCCTTACGAGGACTTGTTTGGATAAGTCATTTCATCAAGATTTTTGATACAAAGAAAAAGAAGATGCATTTTATTGCATCCTCTTATTCATTTAACATTAAACTATTAAATTAGAGAACCCAGGTTGAACCGTTGTATGTGAATGTCACACCAACAGCGACACGATGTGTTTGGACACCAACAGAGATACATGAACCGGCTCTAATTTCTAATCTGTCACCATTAGAAGGAGTATAATCATCGAAATCATATCTACCCATAATGCCATGGAGGTCATTATTATCGTAATAATTCAACAGGCCATAGGAATTTTTATTTCTATGTTCGTGACCCTCGCCATCAATATAAACCAAGGTAATTTTCTTAATAACATCATGGTCAACGACATCAAATTTCAAACAGCTAAATCTAAAGACCATATTGTTCCAACTTTCTGTGCCTTCACATGTGGATAAATCAACATCACCAATGAAATGATTGAATGTTTGACCATCAAAGATTAATTTGATTTCTTCATCTAAGACAATGGCGTTTTTACCATTACCATCATCTGTTAAAACAGAATCTGCTTTAAAGGCAATCATATCGCCTTCTTGGAGATAATTGACATTAAATCCAATTCTCACATATTTTTGTGCTAATTCGGTACCACTGCTCTTAGTATACACTGTCATTTCCGTTAAACCTTCTGGGGTTTGTCCATTTTCGCTGCCTGGACCAAATTTCACAAATTCACTTTCAACTCCACCACGAATTCTATTAATTTGCCAAGAGGAACCACCAGGAAGACACCATGTTTCGCCGACACAATCATCAGTAATTGACCAATTATCTAAATCAACGTCAGCTTTCAAATCGAAGTAAATAATTGTGTTGTAATAACTTGTGTTAAGCAGTTCGTTGTGAAGACTACCAGCAACATTTTGGAAATGACCTGATACATCAGAATAAACACAACCAGCTCTACCGATTACATAGTAATTATCTTCCACTTTAACAATTGTGTTCTTGAGAAGGATGTGATCGCCACGAACTCTATTAGCAAAAGCACCTGTTTTGTAAAAACCAACTGTTTGAGAATCACCATAATAAGATAATGCGCTTGTGTTGATATTTAAATTTGTGGTAACAGATTCAGGATTCAAGATTGCTCCATCAGCGGTTTGTGTTAAGGAACCAACTTTGAATTGAGCAACGTTATCGTTACTCGCATGGAACACTAATTTTGAAACATATTGTGTTGGGGTGATTTGATCGGATGCACCGCAAGCACAAGCGTGAATGATTTTTCCACTAGTTTCATCATAGGAATAAGTGTAGTTGTGGGTGTGTTCTTCAAAACTCATATTATTGAGGAAGATTTCACCATGGAAGTGTTGAATCTTTAATGTGACAAAGTCAATTGTTCTTCCTTTATCGAACAAAACTGTGCATGTATGCCATTGATTGTCATTAACCAAAGTCATTTCTTCATAGTTATATCCAGTATCATGAGCTTGTGCCATTGTATGACAAGGAACACCACCATCATCATAAACATCTCTATTTAAATCCCAGTATTTGTAATCGAATGAGAAACTTTTCACGGTTCCACTAAATGCAAATCTCACTTCTGTATAACCAGCATTAGCGACATTACCACCAGTTGATGGATCACCAGATGGATCAGTTGTACCGTTTTTAATACGGCTCTTATCATCATCGCTTAAACCATCATAATCGAATGAGAAACGAATGGCTTTACGACCATCGATACTATAGTATTCCATCTTGTCTTCAGTAGAGGCTTTAGGACTATTGACAATATCATTTTGTTCCGTCCATTTAACTTTACCAACGACGTTGTTGTTAATCTTATCATCGGCATCAAGATCAGCTTTGCTAATTGCGGTCATCGCGGTTTTCTTAGCGAAGTCCACAACGGCGGGATTAGATTGTCTACCGACGATCTCTTCGGTTAAAGCTTGGTTGTACCATGCTCTACCGCAATCGCAACAAGCCCAGTGTTCTGGTCTACCAGTATTTTCTAAGGTTGGAGCAACGCCATCATAGTGCACCACATGTTCGTGTGTGCAGTCTTCCGCTTTTCCAGCTAAGAAGTTTTTTGCATTATGTTGTTGCGCCAAAACTAGACCAACGCCGACAGCAGCGATGGCAGCAACAAAAGAAAAAAGTAAATAATTATGTTTTTTCATAATATTCCTCCATTAACTCTAATTTAATATTATTGTTAATATTCTTTGATATCTATATCCTATATTTGCGAAATTATTACAATATTTTGCAATCATAACTTATTAATGCAATTTAAAAAGCCACTTAAGTGGCTTTTATTATTATTCAATACTGGTTTTATCTTTATCATCATTATTAAACAATAATTTAATACTCTTATAAGGACCGAATAATGTTAACGTGTCACCTTTTTGAATAATAGTGTCTTTATCGACATAGATATAATCATCTTTTCTTTTAATAATACCAATTGTGATGTTATAGCGGACTTTTAACGGGGAATTTTGCATTTTTACGTTCTCTAATTCCTGAGGAACTTCATCGACATAGACTTCCACTAAAGCATTAGGACCATAGTTATTCACTAATGTGATTTCATTGGTCTTATCGACTGTGATTGCCGTGCTTTCTTTATTAAGAGAATTAACAAAAGCTTCCGTGATGTCATTGCTTAAACCATAGATAACTAAGACGTCGCCTTTTCGAAACATCGTATCCTTAGTAACTTCTAAAATTCTCTTTCCTCTTTTGATAGAAAGAACATTAATAGAATATTTTTTGGTTAAACCCATTTGATGCAATGGAACTTCTCTAGCAAATTCTGGGATGATATTTAGTATCACTTCCGCAATCGCATATTTGCCATACATATCTAAAACAGTCATGATATTAGTTTTTCTATTCTTTCTCGAAGAATTAATTGCGATAGTTTCTAAGAACTTTTGGAATCTCTTATTGATAGGAGGTATTTTGATAAATAACATCAAAAAGAAGAAGAACAAAGTGATATAAAGAACAATAAAATACCATTCTGTAAACTTGGATATCTCAATATCAGAGGAAGCGATGAGCATACTCGCAGAGAATAAGACATTAATAATTAAGCCCATAAAGGCCACGGAGAATATGTGACCAGTATACATACAGGCTAAAGCAATCTTTCTTCTTTTCTCGTGATTAGCGATGAGTTCACTTTCCGCAGTGGTATAACCTGCACCAGTGAATAAAGAGCCTACCTGGAATCTAATCTTACTAGTGGCTAAACCAGTTAATTTAAAAGCGACAGAAAAGATCTCTATCGCGAACAAATAGATTGTAACAACACCGATGACCAAAGAGATAGCTAGCCAGAGATTCATAAATGTACCGGATATATTGTATCTAACTTTTATTATTTTGTAATAAACAAATGTTTGAAAGAAGAAAAAAATAAAAATTTATCAATAATAGTTTTGTTTGATTATTTCTTATTTTTTAGTATTTATGTCTTTTTTCGTGTTAAAAAAATTTTGACATCAAAAATTAATGTAATTAATATAAAAAAATAACAATTTCTATTGTTAGAAACGTATATGGTTATTGATAAAGCAAAAAAGATCGTTCTCGCAGTTGGCACAACCATGTTACCAGTCTCGATAGCAGGTGCTCTTTTTGCTGGATCAACTAATTTATTAAGCCCTACTCACGCTAGTGCTTATACCATTACTTTAAATAATAGCAATTCTCCAGAACTTACTAATGGTGAAGGAACAAATGATATCGACGAGAAAGGTATTATTTGGGAATACCATAACGCTAGAGATAATAGCAATGGACATGTCACTCTTGGACATCAAGGTTATTTTGGTGCTACTACTTCTGGTTATGACTATAAAGGTATCGATAACGTCGTCGCTAACTTCACTGCTGGAGAAGGCGCTGAACTATGGCTATTATCATCCTATAACGGTACTGACTGGAAAGAAGTTGGCCAACTCACTAGTGGAGAACCCACAACAGTCGCAAATAATTGGAGATATGTACGTTTCTATTGTTGGGATGAAAGCAACAATTTAGTTAATGTGGAATCCGTTACTCTTGGTTATTCTTGTGAAGGAAATACCCCATTAGAAGATATTGATTTTGCTAAAAAAGAAAATGTTATAGCGACAAGCGATAATATTACTTACGAAAAAGAAACAACTGAAGTATCTCCCAATAGTAATGGCGGAGAAGCAATTAAATTCACAAAAACCGGCGGTTCAAGTTGGATGATTTTAGGTTTTGGAAGAACATATGCTGTAAAAGATATTGCCAACAAAATAGTAGAGTTTGATTTAAAAACCTCAAATATAAACTATGGTAAAACAGTTTCATTAATGTTGAATACAAGCACAGTTGGCTCCACTATCGATTCAAGCAAACATAGTAGTTATAAAATAACTAATATCCAAGATGATTGGTATCATGTTGAAGTTCCTATTTCTGCTTTAAGCCCAGTTATTTCTGGTTATAAAGTGGATGGAAAATGGCAAGATGTAAACACCAAGATTAATTCTGAAGTAAACGGAATCAAAATCAATACAGGTTCTTGCGTTATTGATAATTTACGAATCAATTTCACCTCCTCATCATTAGGTATTTTCAATAATGGAACATCTTTTGGAATAAATGATGCGAAACCCTATTGGTTCAAAGTTTCATGGGTGGGTGCCTTCCATAGTTGTACATTTGCTTTCGATAATCCTATCGTTGAACAAGTGGAATGGGACAATGTTGTTTGTAGGGCCCCGTTCTATCTTAGAGGCCTTGATACAGGAACCGTTACTGTTACTGCCACAATAGTTTATGGTTATAATAGACAGGTTGGCACGATATCAAATACAATAACCGTGACTGAACCAGTAGCGGAACCAGCAACCGAATAAATTTAAAGAACTACCGCTTGGTAGTTTTTTCTTCTTCATAAAAACACTTGGGCAATATAATTATTTTGTGAAGAAAGAAAAGACATATCCTCAAATAGACCCCAATCTTCCTTATCATAGAACTTGGCTTATTTTTTATATTGTTATTTGGATTATTGGTTTAGTAAATAAACTCAAAAATAGAGCGAAAATAGTTAAACATAATAAATTACCAAAGCCACCTTATATCTTGATATCCACCCATGCTTCGATGTTGGACTTTTATATGGCACTTTGTCTGACATTTCCTCATCGTGTTTATTGGATCAGTACAGTGGAAGAATTTATTCCCCGTTTCTTTATCTTTAGAAGAATTGGTGTTTTAGCTAAAAGAAAATTCACCAATGATCCCAAAGGAGCGATGAGATATTTAGAAGTTCTTAATAAAAAGAAGATTTTAGTGATTTATCCAGAAGCTAGATATTCCTTTACAGGTGAAGTAGAAAGAATAGATAAGAGCCTCGGTAGATTTGCCAAATTAGCGAATGCTCCTGTGGTGTTAAATAGAGAACATGGTAATTATCTTTATTGTCCACAATGGAGCGATCATAAAGTCAGAAAAGTTCACCCAATTATTAATGAAATTGAAACCATTATCACTAAAAGTGATTTAGAGACTTTAAGTGCGCAAGAGATACAAGAAAAGATCGAGAGTAAATTCTATAATTCGGAAGAAGAATGGATAAGAAAGAAAAACATCCTCATCAAATATGAAAAACGCGCAGTCGGATTAGAAAGAATCCTTTATAAGTGTCCACATTGTAATACAGAATTTGAGATGTCTTCCGAAACACACTTCTTAAAATGCGACCACTGTGGAGTCATATATGACTATTTAGAAAACGGACAATTAAAATGCGTCAATGGAGACACAAAATTCGATTATCCAAGTAAATGGTATAAATGGGAAAAAGAATGCGTTAAACAAGAAGTATTAAACGGTTCTTATCATTTTGAAGATGAAGTGAGAGTGGAAAAACTATTAGGAGCGAAAATAGGCTTCGTTCCTCAAGAAGGCCACTACTATTTAACTCATGATATAAAAGAGGGGTTTAATCTTAAGGGAACCGATAATAACTTCTCATTCCATCGTTCTTCATTATTAAGCTACGCTATCCACATTGAATACGATTATCTGAATAGAGGACCAATGCTAGAACTGGCGGATAATAAAGACACATACTTCATCTATCCTTTAAATAAATATAAAGAATTAACAAAGATACATTTCGCTGTAGAACACATCTACGATTTAATGAAAGATAAACTAAAATAATAATTGGGTTGTATTTACGTTGCATATACATTGTTATGTACCTTTCTTAAACAAAGGAGAACAACAATGGCAATATTGCAAATTAGAGTAGATGAAGAATTGAAAAATCAATTATATTAATTGACCTAATATTGAATGAGAATTAATAGAAGAATATCATATTTAATATGAAAACTAATCTTAATGGTGAATGGATCATTAACTCACCGAAATACCAAAACATTAAAGCCCAAATGCCTGGCTCAGTTTTAAGCGCATTATTAGAAAATAATCTCATTGAAGATCCTTATTATCGGATGAATGAATATGAGACCAAGAAAATCTCTTTTGAAGATTTTGATTTTGAAAAAGATTTCGATTTAAGTAAAGAACAATTGAAGCAAGATAATTTTCTTTGCTTCGATGGTATTGATACCATCGCAGATATCTATATCAACGATGAATTTATCTTTAGAAACAAAGATATGCATCTCCCTCAAAAGATATTATTAGCGAAAGAAATCTTAAAAGAACATAACCACATAAGAATTCATTTCACTTCCCCATATCAATATGTCTGGAATTATAAGAACAATGAATATTTCGGACCGGAACAAGAAGCTGCCTATTTTGTCGAACCAAAAACAAGTGTCATTAGAAAATCTAACTGTATGTTCGGTTGGGACTGGGGACCAAACTTAGGTGACATGGGTATATATAGAGACATTTATATCTTGTCCACTACCTTAGGACACTTCGAACAATTTAGACACAAGATAACTTTCTTAGATAATGGCCAAGTCCAAGTTGATTTAACCACTAAATATCGCAAGGTCGGAAATGGCAAAATCACTGCAAAACTATCATTAAAAGGCCAAATATTATCGGAAATAACACAAGAATTTAATCGAGAAAATCATTTTAGTTTTATTATCGATAAACCACTTCTTTGGTGGCCAAATGGTTTCGGAGAACAAAACCTCTATGATTTAGATTTTGTTATTAGTAATGATAAGGAAGAACAAACTACTCATAAGAGAATTGGCATCAGAAAGATTCGTATCGATGATTCTAATGATGAATATGGTCGTAACTTAGCGATCTATGTTAATGATGTCCATGTCTTCTTAAAAGGCTCGGACTATATTCCCCAAGATGTCATTCTTCAAAGAGTGACACCCGAGAGAACAAGAAGACTATTAAATTTAGTTAAAGACTTCAATCACAATGTTATTCGTGTCTGGGGTGGAGGCTATTACCCCGACGATGATTTCTATGATACATGCGATGAATTTGGTATCTTAATATTCCAAGATTTAATGTTCGCTTGTTTTACTTATGACTCCGATGACACTGACTATCGCTTATTGGTGAACGAAGAAGTGAGATCTAATTTAAGAAGAATTAGACACCACGCTTCTCTCATGTTGCTATCAGGAAATAATGAAGTGGAAGAACAAGTGGTTAATCGCAACGATGTTTATAAAGAAAAATATCAGAGATTATTCTTAGAATATTTACCCAAAATCGTCAAAGAAGAAATGGATATCTATTATCTAACTTCTTCTCCGACATCTGGTGAACCTTATATGGAGAAACCGGCAGATAACAATTATTTAGACGCTCATAACTGGGCGGTGTGGCATGGTTTGCAACCATTTGAATATTTCCACACTATCTATCCGAGATTATTATCAGAATATGGCTGTCAGTCTATCCCTACTTATGACACTGTTATGAAATATACAATTGAAGAAGATTGGGATTTAGAATCTCCTGTTATGGATTGCCATCAAAAGAATAAATCCTGTAACTATAAAATCATCCATTATGCAAAATCTCTTTATAGAGAACCGACTAACTTCAAAGATTTAATCTACCTCTCTCAACTCTCGCAAGCGGAAGGTATTAAGATGTGCGCGGAACACTTGAGGAGAAATAAAGAGAGATGTAACGGCACATTATATTGGCAATTAAATGATGATTGGCCAGGACAATCTTGGAGCTCTATAGATTATTATTTCGGCATTAAAGCGCTTCACTATTATTCGAGAAGATTCTACGCTCCTCATTTGATAAGTGTTGAGGCAAAAGATAACAAAATTCTTATCGCTGTATCTAATGACACGAAAGAGAATAAGGAATATGAAGTCCACTACTCATTAAGAGATTTTAATGGTCATATTCTCGATGAGAGAATCGTTAATTGCAAAGTCGATAAAACATCATATGCCTATGCATTAGAATTAGATGATCCATTTAATAGAGACGATTTAGTCATCTATGTAGAATTAAGAGACAAGAACGATCACCTTTTATCCAATAACTTCTATCAGAAATTAAAAGATATGGACTTACACTATCAAGTGCCGCATCTCAAGGTGACAAGAATTGATGATAAATCATTCTCTATCGAGACTGATTATTACACAAAGGATATCTATATCGAACCACATGATAACAATTGTGTTTTATCCGATAATTACTTCAATCTCTTACCAAAACAAAAAGTCATCATCTCCTCTACTCATCCACTAGATTATGAGAAGATGGAAATCAGATTCTTAAACGACATTTGTAAATAAATAAAGGATAAGGATTTATTGAACTGAACCCCAAATAGTTCACAAGAAATAAAAAGCCTCTTAACGTAGATTAAACGTTAGGAGGTTTTATTATGGCTAGTAAGGGTCAAAAATTTAGGAAATATTCTTCGGAATTGAAAGAAGCAATACTCATAAAATAATCTTTTCAATAGCGTTCACCACTTCTTTAGCGAGCATTTGATAACCGCTATAAAAATAATGGAAGCCATCTTCATTTCTTAAATCGTTTGGTATATTTTTGCTCACTTCATATAAGTGATTAATAGAAAGGTTTTTCTCTTTTGCTAGTTCATCAATAGAGCCGTTTCTCTCTTCGAGTTTCTTGCCCCATTTTTTATCGATGGTTTTATTTCCCGGTTTCTTCACAATAGTAGATTCTGCAAGAATGACTTTAGAGGAACTAGGGATTTTATTAATTAGTTTTCTTAACTTCTCTTCATATGTTTTCTTGGACATAGAAAAGCCATGCAAACCTTGATTTAAGTGGATAATATCATATTTATTATTGTTCATATAATTAACAATAAGTTTATAGAAGAAAGGACTGTTAAGGGTGTAGCTTGTAGCGATGTAATCGACATAGCACTTTCCTCTCAACATCTCTCTCACTATTTCTTGATAACCATTAGTGATGGAATCTCCAATAAGAAGCACTCTTGGAAGGTCTATATTATTTGTGTTATCAGACCAACTATGAATCCATTCGAATTGTTCTTGTTTCATATTTTCTAACCTTTAAATACTTTATGTTATTTGCCAAAGAAATACTGAACCGCATTGTTATAGGAGATGTCTTCAATAACTTTACCAACTAAATCCATGTCTTGAGTCATCTCACCTTTTTCAATCATCTTTCCCAAATAATTACAAAGTATTCTACGGAAATAATGATGACGTGGGTAAGATAAGAAACTACGAGAATCGGTAAGCATTCCAAGGAACGCTCCAATATGTCCTGTCGCAGTTAAATCTTGTAAATGTTTTTCCATTCCCACTTTATTATCCAAGAACCACCACGCTGCGCCATATTGAATCTTTCCTTTTAATGAAGAATCCTGGAAGCAACCGATTAATGTCATAATTTCCGTATTCATTTTGGGATTTAAATTAAAAATTATCATCGGAGGTAGACTGTTTTCATTATTTAATCGATCCATAAGTCTAGATAAATTCGCGATGCTATTATCTTCAGCAATAGAATCAAATCCGGTGTCTAAACCAAGTTTTCTTAACATTTCAGAATTATTATTTCTCATCGCTCCGATATGAAGTTCGCTTCTAATGTTATGTTTCGCATATAACTTCAATAAGTAATATGTGAGATACCCTTTAAACACTTTGACATCTTTATTAGACAACTCTTTTCCTTCTAATCTCTTTGTAAAAACAAGTGAAGCGTCATATTTAGAAGGAATTTCATAAACAGCCTGTAATGCTGTGTCGCTCGCGACACATCCAATAGATATAAAGTCTAATAATCTCTGTTCGATTTTATTTAATAATTCATCCAAATCATGGATTTCCCCTAGCTTTGATAAGAATTCTAAATATCTTTCCGCCTCGATGTTCATAATCTTGTCCGCTCTAAAAGCGGGAGTGACTTGGAACTTATAGTTTTTGGTTTTTAATTTCTTAAACACTTCTAAATCATCGAAGATTTCATTTGTGGTAAATAAATGTGTTACCTTGCTCTTCTCAATTAAATATTGTGGAGTGACGTGATGTTCATGAATAAATTTATTACATTCTTCCCAAATCTTTTCAGCGTTAGATTGATTAATCTCTAACTCACAGTTAAAGAATTCCTTTAATTCCACTTGACTCCAATGATATAAAGGATTACCAAACGCAGTTGATAAAACATCACAATATGTTAAGAATTTTTCTTTGTCGGAGGCATCACCAGTAATCAAATGTTCATCAACACCATAATTGCGCATCAATCTCCATTTATAATGATCGCCCTTTAACCAAATCTGATAGATGTTATCAAACTCTTTATTTTCTAAGATTTCATATTCTGATAGATGGCAGTGATAATCAAAAATAGGCATTTTATTCGCGTACTTTTGATATAACTCTTCTGCAGTTTTACTTTCTAATAGAAAGTTGTCTTTAATGTAACTCATAACGTTACTCCTTTCTTAAAGAACGCCATTTCATGGTTGTCTTCTTGTTTGGTTTTATATTCTCCAGAGGCAGTTTTAATTACTAAATCAAACAAGGATTTTTCATCGACACAAGAAGCATCGAAATCAATCCAGTTTGTTTTACGCTTTGCGATCTCTTTATTGGTGGAGATCTTAATTGTGGGAACAAAAGTCGCAAATGGGGTGCCTCTTCCGGTAGTAAATAACACTAATTGGCATCCAGATGCTGCTAGAGAAGTTGAAGCTATTAAATCATTTCCTGGTCCATCTAAAACATTTAGACCACTATTTTTAACTAGTTCTCCATATTTTAAGACATCAACTATTTGCGACGATCCAGCTTTGGTGACACACCCAAGAGATTTTTCCTCTAAAGTGGTAATTCCCCCTTCTTTATTTCCTGGAGAAGGATTTTCATATACTGGGAATCCGAGTTCTAAATAATATTTTTTAAAGGCTTCAATCATATTTTTGTATTTTTTAAATACAAGTTCATCTTTGCACTTATTCATTAATAATTGCTCGGCACCAAACATCTCCGGTACTTCCGTGAGTATGGCGCTGCCACCTAAAGAAATGACCATATCGGATACCTTACCCACGGTTGGGTTTGCGGTTATTCCACTAAATGCATCACTACCGCCACATTTTAAACCAATACATAATTCGTTTAAGTCTATTTCTTCTCTTTCTAACTTGGAGGCTTGTTCAATGAATTTTTTAATAATATTGACACCATAAGATACTTCATCATCAACTTCTTGGCAGTTGTAATATTCGATATAGTTCTCATCTTTTAATAATGCTTTAATGCCTTTAAGAGAATTGTTTTCGCATCCTAGTCCCACAAATAAGACATATGAGGCATTAGGATTTAAAGCGATGCTAGCTAATAAACGAGCGATATTCTCTTGATCATCGCCTAATTGAGAACAACCAAATTGATGGGTTAATGCAAAAATGGAATCGATAGAACCAGTTTTATATTGTTGTGATTGCTTTTCAATCTCTTTAACTACACTATTAACGCATCCAACTGTAGGAATAATATAAATGTCATTTCTAATACCCGCTCTTCGAGAGGAGCGCTTATATCCATAGAATGTTCCCTTCGCTTTATTAAGAACTATTCTCTCTGGATTATATTTATATGTAAAAGTTTCATCTAGGTGACTAACTAAGTTGTGCGAGTGCACCCAATCACCTTTTTTAATATCATTAGAGGCCTTGCCGATTATTTCTCCATATTTAAAAACATATTCGCCTTTATTGATATCTTTTAAAGCCACTTTGTGCCCTAATTTGATATTGCTGTTTGGATCTAATTCAATCGCCACATTATCTTTTGGATTAATTTGATATAATTTCGACATATTAAATAACTCTTTCTTTATTTTGAATTTTTAATAAATAGTAATTAATCTTTTCTTCTAAATCTATAAATTCAGTCAAGTCGATATCCCAAATTGTTTTATCACTTAAGAAGTCATGGACATTATGAGATTTAAAATAGATCAGATATTTTTCATCATCTTTCACTTCGATATCTCTAGTGGGTAAGTGGCAAATATATTTGTCTCCACATTTTTCTATGTGCATGTACATATTGATTAAATAAGCAAATCCAATAGTCAAAAAACGCGGTAATTCTCTATTTTTTTCATAATAATCGACAAAAGAGCACAAATCTCTAGCTTTCCATTTGCTAATTGAATTAAGAGCGATGCTCGTTAATTGATGATTCAAAAATGGATTCATAAATCTTTGCTTTACATCTTCCGCAAACGCTTTAGTGGCCTCAACATTATCACTGACAAATGGGATGATATCAAAATTCAACGTGTTATTAACAAACTCCGATAATAATTGATCATTCATCACATCGTACACAGTCTCTTTTCCCATCCATAAAGAAATAGGAACTAGATTCGTGTGACTACCATTTAACACTCTGACTTTTCTTTTCTTGTAATAGGAGATGTCTTTAGTGAATATCACATCAATATTATGATGACCATCCTTTAATAGATTTTTAATATCACCCTTATCTTCAATAACCCAAAGGCCAAAAGGTTCGCCAACTGATAGTAAGGGGTCAACTTGTCCCACCAGTGAATATAAATGGTCTTCGGTTTCTTTATCTTTTGGATGGCCAGAAACAATACGATCCACGAGAGTGCTACAGTAATAATTATTTTTTAAGTTCCATTTCTTAAAGTCATCGCCCAAATTAAATAAATCAATGTATTGATTAACGCACTTTTCTAGCATTAATGCGTTGTTATCGATTAATTCCACAGGAAGAATATAAACTCCTGGTAGATTAGATTTATATCTATGATATAACCATAAAGCTAATTTCGCTGGATAAGCGACATCGGGGAAAGCTTCTTTTTTATCTTCTTTATTAAAAACGATTCCTGCTTCAGTGGTATTGCTAACAATAATTTTTACTTCCTGATCTTCTGCTAACTTAAAGAAAGAATTTTGTTCTTCATATAAACCAAAAGCGTCTTTAACAGAGTCAACACGATAGACATCTTCAACGTTTTTATCGTTCAATCTTCCTCTTAAAACAACATGATATTGTCCATTTTGTTTTCTTAGTTGTTCAACAGAACCAAATTTAATAGATTTAACAATTGTGACTTCATAATTAAAACCATCTTCTTTATTCAAAGTATCTAAATATAAATCCACAAAAGATCTAAGGAAATTACCTTCTCCAAATTGCATCACTTTCATAATCAATCACCATTTCGCGTGCACGTTATGCACTCCACCTTTACCAATAAAACCAACTTGCGCGAATTCATCAGGATTACTTTCAATTAAATAATCAGTATATTTAATCATTAAATCTCGGTCCATATTTTCTAATGTCAATAAAATGGGCTCATTTCATCTTTTGGATCGAAGAATTCAAAAATACATCCGGTTTTTATACCATTTATCAATCATGCCCAATTTATTTCTTTTCATTAAATAACCTCCCAACAATTTGAAATAAACAAAATAATTCAATCAGATATTAAGTTTTAAATATATATTTAAAGTAAGTCATTATTAGAATTGTGTCAAACAAAAACCAAATGAGTTAAACATAGTTTAAAATCTAAATAGTGTTCATTAATTAAATATGTTTTATGCACAATTTAATATAAAATATTAAAAAGTGCTTTTTTTCACTAAAAAAGGAACCGCAATCAATTTCCATCTTCATATTATGAAGTTTTTTTAAAATCATTCGCAAACAAGAAAAAAACCGAGATATTTCACTCGGCTTATAAATGTTTAATTGTTTTAATGATTCTTCTTTTTCTTCCTTGATATAATCCAACACCTTCATATATCAATTCAAATCCGCATTTTTCTAACACTCTTCTGCTGGCTTTATTAGCCGCTAAAGCGATGCCGATTATTTGTTTGAGATTCGTGTTGTTTTTGATGTAATTCAAAAATAGATTAACGGCTTCAGTAGCGTAACCATTGCCGGTATAAATCTCAGCGATGTGATAGCCAATTTCCCATCCTTCTTCTATTTTTACAAGTTGAACATAGCCTAGATTGACATCATCTTTCTTTCTTATAACCGCATAGACAAAAGGGCCATCCTCACTATCATAACAATTGATAATTTGGTTAACTACTTCACTAGCTTCTTCTAATGAATCAAATACTTCATCGGGAACAAATTTACGATTGTTATCATCTTGCGAGTTTTTATAAACATCGTAGTACATCGATTGATTCATTTTGACAATTTGCAATCTATCGTTTTCAATAATGATTTTATATGTCATAGCAATTTCTTTTTGGCGTCTTCTAAGGACATAACTCTTCCAGAATTAACGTCCGCTAAACCTTGATTAATTTCTTGCATCAATTTGATAGTTTGATCAACTTTGTATATTTTTTTAAAATATTCGTACTTATCTTCTATCTTAAAGTGGGTAATTTCAAACACTTCTTTGATTGCTTCTTCAATAGGTAAGGAGTGCAGTGTTTGATAATTTCTTCTAAGTAAATCCGGTTTTATATATTCATATAGCTGTTTAGAACTATATCCACTCAAATATGCCGCCATACGATAAAAATAACCGATAAAATGCATAATAGAGAATGAATATAACATTCCTCTTTTATTTGTAATCTTTTTGCTAACCACATCAAATATTTCTCTTTCCGTTAATCCAGCAACATCAAGATTCAAACTATCGATAAGCATTACTTCATCCGAAAGCATGTATGACCGTATAAATATTTTTGAAGGTATACCAAAAGAAACACTATTCTCAAATATCCTAGCTTGTGATAACGCTAACGAACGAGAAAGACTATCAACGTTTCTTAAAAATTTCATCGATATATTTTCCTTTTCTTCTATATTGTTCTATAGACAAGGAGGCTTTACTTCTTCCTTCATTTGATACAACACTTTTATTATTACGGTAGTATTCTTTTTCTTTTTCGCAAAGATACATTCTTTCAATTAATATTAAGTTATCCACCGCTTTTTGTGTCTTTATTACAATTTGTTTTCCCAAATTATTAGCGCTTAACGCATGTAAACATTGTTCATCAGTTATTTCTTTTAAACTAAAAGCTGTTAAAGTGTCATACATTTGATTGTCCGCAATGGGGGCAACTATATAGTCTGCTTTGTTTATTTGTTCAATAATGTCTAAAACTTCTTTATTAGGAACATATTCTTCAAACATTCCCCTAAAATAGAGAATTGCATACATCCAAGTCCGATCCACTTTAAATGTCATACAATTCAAACTATTAACATTTTTAAAATAAAAACTATAAATTGAACCAGTTTGATACTCGCAAATCCAAGAAGCGGAAGAATCGAAACTTTCTCCAAGATAAAAACCCGCGCCCAAATCTTTTTTACCATTTAGATGCTGATAATCAATTCCACCTTTGATTTCATATTTAGCCCCATGAAAAAGCAAAATATTACCTTCGGCATTATCCAAGAAGAGCATTTCTTTAGCTTTATTTAAATGAAAGTCATGTTTATAAGGAAAGGAATAAATCTTTTCAAGAGCGGTGTTGTGAGGAAAAATCTCTTCGCTTTCATATCTAGCAATATTAGATCTAGATAAGCCAATTTCCTTAGCAAATTGTGTCTGCGTCAATTTAAATAATTGTCTGATAGTTTTTATGTCTTTTTTAACACCAAATGTTTTCATAAACAAATTGTAGCAAATGCTACATTTTATTTCAAACATTTATCCATAATTATAGAGTTGTTATAAATAACAAAAACGATGAAAAAATGTTCACTAATTACTTTTAATCGAGCAAAAAACCTTCAAAGAAATGGTAATCTTATATTCGTTTATATAAAACAATTTTTGGATTAGCACCATTGCAGCAGCTAAGCCCGCAATAAATCTTTATTGCTCTTTTACATTCCAGTAGCCGTATTTCTTTCCGCCTACTCGCTCTAGTTTTCCAACCTTGTCCAAGGTGACAATAACACTTTAAAGTGCAATCTTAATGTGAAATTTGCTGTGGTTGTCTAAATCAATCCATTCTATTTTGTCTAAATTGACCTATTCATAATCATATCGTGCAGGTCTAAATCTTGAAGCGGGCGAAACGAACTATTTTGCTTAGCTCTACGTTATCAACCCTATTGTTGGGCTACGATTGCTTCTATTAACGCTATCTAATTATAGATTAATCCATTCATCAAACCTATTTTGAAGCGCAATGTCACGAAGTTTCATTGCTTCTAATGTCTCAAGATAAGAGAATGATGGATTTTTTTCTTTAAAGAAACGAAGAATATCTTTCATCTCATTTTCGAAATATGGGGAAGTACAACGAACAAGATTTTGTTTGAACTTGCCATTGCCACTAATAAAGAAGTCTTGCGCGTTGCCACCTTCTGCAATAACAATTAAAGCGTTTTTCTCTTCTGGGTATTCGATGTTTAACATATGGTGAACTCCGCTTCTTGATAGCTTTGCTCTAGTAGCACCTGATCCCATTTTAGACACAACAATTTCTAATGGGTGAATCCAATAGTCGCTTAAATGAACACTTGGGGCAATGACAAGAAGTGAATCAACATCACCTAGCTCTCTGACTTCATCAGCATATCTTAAAGAAGATGATGTGAATAAAGGCGTTTGATGTTGCTTGGCTAATTCAAATATTTCTTCAGCTTCTTTAAAACTATTCATAAAGGTCTTATCAACAAAGATAGGCTTCTTATAAGTAATAACCTTTTTGACAACTTCAAATTTTCGTTCTGGATTATCTGGATATAACACCATTAAATAGTCACATGTATTACATAGTTCTTCTAAAGAAGAACATCTATGAACTTTATACTTTTTCTCATATTCATCGGAAGATAAATCTGGGTGATCGATTTCAGCGTAAAAATCTGTAATTTCAAATTCATTGTCAATTTCACCTTTGATATTTTCCAAAAATGTTGGGTAATTTAAGGCGTGCCACTCATTAATGTAGTAGTCAATTAAACCAATTCTCTTCATAATCTAATTTCCTTTTCTTCATCAGCTGATTGATAAATCAAATCAATAAGTTTTTCGATATCAATGACTTCATCGATGTGCCCTCTATTAGGAACTCCATTTTCAACAGAATCAATAAACATTCTGTCTTCAATATCATAATGATTTTCTTCTGGGATGTTGCT
>JAEEHE010000111.1 GCA_016280685.1 Caryophanales bacterium | reverse complement strand
GGCCAAAAAGGCCTTAAAATCGGTATTTGACCACCTCTTCCAAGAATACGATTTAATCATTTCTCCCGTCACTTGTTGCCTTCCTCCCTTAAATAGTGATGATGGTAACACGAAAGGACCGGAATCTATCAACGGAGAGAAAGTCGATTCCTTAATCGGTTTTGCGATGACCTATATAGTGAACTTTATCGGTAACCCCGCTTGTTCAATTCCTGCGGGATTTATGAAACATCGTCTTCCCATCGGTTTACAGATGATTGGTGATTATATGAAAGATGAAGTAGTGCTTAATTTTGCTAGCCAATACGAATCAATTAATCCTTGGCTAAAATAAAAAGAGATATAATCTCTTTTTTTATTCGAATATATTTCTCTTTCTATCAATGAAGTAGACAAGCTTTAATCCGTATTCTTTGATTAAGGGAATATATTTATCAAAACTGGACCGATATCTATTTATCTTATGAGCGTCACTGGAGATAGTGATATATTGACCACCGAGACTCTTATATAAATTCAAGATATATCTCGTATGTTCTAATGGTAAGAATTCTTGTACCTTAGTGTTTAGTTCTAAGACTTTATTCTTCTTGATAACCATTTTCATTATCTGACTTAAGACTTCTTCGTATTTATCAATAGATAAACTATTATCAATTAAATAAGCGGTTTTAAAGCCGTAATCAATGTGGCATAAAACATCAAAATCATCATAATTAGTGACCGCTTCTAATTGACGGGAGAAATAAATATCTAAGACTTTATCAATCCCTCTTTCATTAAATGGTTCTTTGAAGTAATAATCGATACCATCGGATTCATGCATAGAAAAATTAATGACATCGAAATGATGGCCCTTAATAAAGTTTTGGATGCGATTTACATCATTTGGTTTATAACCAATTTCAATTCCTCTTAATATTTTGATAGAAGGGAATTCTTTTTGTAATTTCTTTAATTCTTCCTCTTCTTTATCGATATCAAAAACGATATCTTCACCTTTATCGAGGTAATTGACATCTAAATGTTCCGTTAATACGAAATAAGAAATATCTTCTTCCTTAGCTTTTAAAAGATATTCTTCGATCGGCTGCTCACTATCAAAGGAGTAGTGGCTATGCATATGTTGGTCATATATTTTCATTATTTATTCACTCTTAAAACGGTGATTGATTTAGGTTCTAATCTTATAGATTTTCCTTCTAAATTATTACCCACACAAACTTCTAAGACTTTTTCTTTTAGTTCAATCTTTTGTTCATTGTTAGAAGTATTAAATAAGAAGACCATCTCTTCATTACCATTAGATAATCTATTCTCTTCAATTCCTAAATCGATATTGGAATATAACTTTTTAGAAATATTTTCATCTCTAATGAGTTTTTCTAACATCTTTTTAGTGGATTCTCTATGAGAATCAGAATAAGTAAATCCTAAAGAGAAACCTAAAACGATAATCTTACCTTTTCCATAAGATAATTCTTGAATCGCCGGTTCTCCATCAGTGAATTTACTTAAAACTTTAGCGTCTTTAATTCTAAAAATACTATAGTAAGGGCCGAATGGATCCTTGATATCTTCGTATTCTAATTCCTTACTTTCTTTCATGCGGAATTCTAACCAAGCATCCATCATCTTCGTATCGATATTATAGGGTTGACACCAGGTATTTTCTTGTCTTAAACCAAAGCCATCTTCTAAGATTAATGTTCCTCCATGAGAAACAAAATCTTCTAAAGCCTCGCTTTTTTCTTTATTGAGCATGGATAAAGAAGGGACAAAGACCACTTTATAATTCTTTAATTCTTCTAATTTGGTAGTGGATAGATAATCTACTTCATAGTTACAAGCGTTGATTAAACGATATAAGCCTTGATGCGCTTTCGTATAATATTGCATCGGCCAGATAGAAGCAAAAGTGTAGTCAGGAGAGAAAGAGGCATCTTCAATCTCGCTTAATAATAAGGAATCGAAATCAAATAAGATAGCCATCTCATTTTTCTTTGTTTTTGCATCAATTAAGAAGGAATCATATTTATGAACGAAATCTCCGCCTTCTTTAACGGATTTTGCCACTTTTCTCGGTTCTCCGTTCATATACATGATGCCACTGCAATCATTTTCATGGCCGACTCTTTCGCTGCGGTATTGCCAATAACAAATGCCTTTCGAACCGCGGGAGAGAATCTTAAATATCTTATATTTGAGTTCATATGGTGAATCGTAAAGGATATATCTTCCTAAGGAAGGATATAATTCGTGAACAACGAAATTCTTATTCACAGAACGGATGAAGTCGATTAATAATTGCATATCCATTCTCTGCTCATAAGTATCCATATGGTGTTCAAAAGGAATGGAAGTGCCCCAGAAATCGACAGCGTTAGAGACATAGAAATCATTTACACAATCACAGATATCGGTTTGAAAACCACTTGTAAATCCGACATGGCACATCACTTGGTGTTTTTTATCAATCGCTTTTACCGCATCATAGACCATTCTGACCTTTTGATAGTTGATGTATTCACCGCGGAATTTTTTAAATTCATAGATATCCCAAAAGCCATGGGGCATAGAAGGTAAGTCAATCTTGTCAAAGCTCTCTTCAGCTGCGCCATAAAATTTATTTAAACGATTGATCGTATGATATTTATTTTTTAAATAAGATTGATATTCTTTCTT
>JAEEHE010000110.1 GCA_016280685.1 Caryophanales bacterium | reverse complement strand
TTGCTTTATTAATAATAAAACTGCAATATATCCCCTATTTACATTTGTGGGGCAGTGTCACTACTAGGTTCTTCTTTCTTCAATAACTTTCTGACGATAATCTCGTTAGCGATATAGAAGAAGATAATAGTTAATAAAGCACCGACGGCAGTGTCGCTTAAATAATGCGCACCTACTAAGATACGTGAGAACATCACTACCAAGGCCCAACCAAAGGCTAACCAGAAGAATAAAACTTGGTGTTTCATTAATCTCTTATTTATCACTGGTAAGAAGGAGAAGAATATTGTGCCGATCATCGCTGCCGTAGAATGACCACTAGGGAAGGACTTGAATTCTTCTTTAGTTAAAATACCAGGGAATCCATTAATAATGTCTTTATAGTCCTTACAAGGTTCCCACCAATTATGGAAGCTAACATAGCCTTCATAAACGGCAACACGATATCTCGGACGATGCATAATCGCTTTAAATAATGATGTACCTGGCACTAAAGCCATAAATATAGCGACTGCTAAGATAATAATGATTAACCACATCATCGGTTCTTCATTTTTCTTGCCAACAAAGAAACCCCATATTCCTAAAGGAATAACGATAACCGCCATTATGACGAAACCAAGCCAATAGAGTTTCTCATTATTAAAACCATTAACATTGAAAACATCTCTTCCTAAGAAATAGATTGGTAAGCCGATTAGAGCCAATACCATCACATCAAAGATGATTTTCGCCCAGATTTTAAACCTCTCATCTTTATAGGTGATAGAGAATAAAACACCACCTAAAAAAGCGAGACATCCATAACCGGGAATCATACCAAAGGAAGATACTGTTAAACCAAAGAAATTATTCTTACTAAATAATGCTTGGTTAATTTGTAAATCAAAAAAAGAACCGAAGATTAAAGCGATTAACAATATGCCTCCGGCAAGATAAAGATGAAGTCTTTTTTTCATACACTAATTCCTTAAAAACTAAAGATATTATAAATGATAAATCTTAAATCTTATAATCTAAATCCACTTCGATTCCCATTTCTTTAGCGAATTCTAAAGCTTTTTCAATATTCTCTTCTTTAAATATGCTCTCTTGATGAGCGTCGATACCGAGCACTACTTTTAAGTGATAATCTTTCACCAAAGAGAAGAAATGTTTATTAGGATAACTATGATGATAACCATCATATCCAGGTTTATTCATCCCATAGATATTGATTTCAATAGGAATATTAAGTTCTTCACAACCTTTTAATAATCTTCTCGCTTCTTTTTCGATATCTTCTGTCCAAATCGAATAAGCCGCCATAAAGAGATCAGGGTGAACTAGATATTTAAATAATCCTGTTCTTAGTCCCTCTAAGATATGATCAACATATAACTTCACACCTTTAGAAGTGACATTATCATGAGGATACCATCTAAAGCCATTATCGTAATAACAGTGTTGTCCAAGAATTAAATAATCAACATCTTCATTAAGAAGTTTTTTATAATAATCTAAAAATATCGGCATATATTCCGCTTCAAAACCGACAATAATATCAATCTTATCTCTATATTTCTCTTTTAAATCTCTTATGGTTTTTAAATAATCGCCTAAAACGTCATAACTGCCTCTAGTACCAGGTTGTTCATAACCTTTTGGTAGCATGACATGGTCAGAAAAGCCAAGTCTTTTAATACCTAATTTAATCGCTGCTTGGATATATTCTTCTTCTGTTCCAGTAGCGTGTCCGCATCTATATGTATGAGTGTGATAGTTATAAAGTAATTTTTCCATATTATTTAATTAAATCACGAATTACTTCGGAAGCAATAAGCAAACCCATCGCCGAAGGGACAAAAGCGTTGCTGGATGGAACTCCAAAATTCGATTCAATCGGTGTTTCTTTAGAAAACGCTACTTTGACATTTTTTATTCCTAATTTTCTTAATTTCGTTCTTACCGCTTTCGCTAAAGGGTCAACTTCTGTTTTATTGATATCCGCAATGATAAACCCCATCGGATTCATCTTATTACCCGCTCCCATAGAAGAAATGATCGGTTTATCAAATTCTTTTGCTCTACATATAATAGCGATTTTCCCTTTAACAAAATCAATCGCGTCTATAACATAATCAAATTGATTAAAATCAATCTCATTAATTGTGTCTTCATTTATAAATAAAGGTTTAGTAAATACTTCTACTTGAGGATTAATTGATATTGCCCTCTCTTTAGCAACATCGACTTTTAATTTTCCGACATTGTTGTCTAAGGCGATAATCTGCCTATTAATATTTGTGATATCAACAACATCATTATCAATAATGGTGAATTTACCCACTCCACTTCTCACCAAAGCTTCTAAGGCATATCCTCCCACACCACCGATACCAAAAATAGCGACATGAGATTTATTTAATCTCTCCATCGCTTCTTTTCCTAACATCATTTCTGTTCTTTGGAATCTATTATCCATATTTAGCTCAAGGAATAATCTCTATCTAAATTCACGATAAAAGTGAAATCAGGATATAATTCCGCGATTTCATTTCTAATTGTCGCTACTAAATCTTCGGGATACTTCTCATCGAAAGAAACCACTAAGTCAAAATTGCATAATTTTTGTTCTACTTCTACGAAGAAACCATGCATTTGCAAGATATGTTGATGAGATTGCAATATCTTCGTTAATGATTCTCTAATCTCTTTTGATTCTTTAGTGTCGATATTATCCGCATAGATACCAACTGTCATAATAGTATGATGTTTTTCATACATAATCGCATTAATCATTCTCTCGATAGTTTGTACTTGTACAGCGGTTAAATTGCTATCAACACCGATATGAACGGAACCGATATTTCTCTTATGACCATAACTATTAAGAATTAAATCATAAGCACCTTTTACACCAGGAACGGAGAGGATATCCGCCATAATTTGTTTGGTTTCTTCGGCATCATAACGTTCACCGATAATGTTAGAGATAGATTCTCTTAATACTTCAATACCAGTCTTAATGATGAACAAGCCGATTAAAATACCTAAATATCCTTCAACATACCATCCTAAGGTATAAGAGAAGATCGCTCCTATTAATGTAGCGGTTGATAATATCGCATCGAATAAGGCATCCATACCAGAAGCTTTTAAAGCGTCACTATCGACGCGTTTACCTTGAATTCTAAAGAAGATACCGATACTCGCTTTAATCAATACAGCAACACCGATAATGATTAAAGAAACAACACTATAATCGGGCATCGTGCCGTTTTTAAAATAATCGATAATCGATAAGATGGATTCATAAATCGCTAGACCACCAGCAAATAAGATCAAGGCAGCGATTAAAGTAGAGGTGATATATTCCACTCTTCCATGACCGAAGGGATGTTTCTTATCCGGTCTCTTGTTAGAGAGTTTAGTGCCGATAATAGTAATAACACTAGATAAAGCATCGGTTAAGTTATTCACAGCGTCCATCACGATAGAGATAGATCCAGCGATAAAACCAACTGTGGCTTTAAAGCCAACGAGCAAAATATTACCAATAATACCGATAATACTAGTTCTAATAATTGTTTTATCTCTATTCACTACTTGCTTTGCCATAATTAAGTATTTCTATTTTATATCAAAATCTAAAATAGTATAATGTTTCCGTTAAAAGGAGAAAAGATTAATGCATAAATTAGTATTGATTAGACACGGGGAATCCGAATGGAATAAACTCAATTTATTTACCGGATGGACCGATGTGGAATTCAGTGAAAAAGGTGTCGAAGAAGCTCATCGCGCCGGAAGAACATTAAAGGAAAAAGGATATGACTTTGATGTCGTTCATACATCCTTATTAAAAAGAGCGATTCATACAATGAATAACGTCTTATTCGAACTCGATAGAGAATGGTTACCAGTCTACAAGAGTTGGAGACTTAATGAACGTCATTATGGTGCGCTTCAAGGTTTAAATAAAGCCGAAACCGCCGCTAAATATGGTGAAGAACAAGTCAAGATTTGGCGTCGTTCTTATGATTGCCCACCTCCAGCCTTAGAAAAAGATGATCCGAGAAACCCCGCTTTACAAGCGCAATTTAGAGATGTCGATCCTAAAGATTTACCATTAAATGAATCATTAGAATTAACCGTTAAAAGAGCGGTCCCATATTTTGAAGAAGTCATCAAACCAGAAATGGAAGCCGGCAAGAGAGTCTTAATCGTCGCTCACG
>JAEEHE010000109.1 GCA_016280685.1 Caryophanales bacterium | reverse complement strand
AGTATTTAACGGTAAAAGAAGAAATCGTCACATCATTAATAAATGATGACACCCATGTTTTTGGTGTTAAAACTGACCATGGAAACGCCTATACTGCTAAAGCAGTAGTTTTAACAACAGGAACATATATGGAAAGTAAAATTTTCCGTGGAAATGAAGTTCTTGACGAAGGCCCAGATGGCGAAAAACCATCTTTAGGACTATCTCCATATCTTCGTTCCATGGGTATTGAAACCACTCGTTTTAAAACTGGAACTCCTCCGAGAATTAAAAGCGAGTCCATTGATTTTTCTAAGGGAAGTATTCAACCGGGCACAAAAGGCCATTTAGCGTTCTCTTATGAAACTGAAGAATTTATACCTGTGGAAGATCAAATTCCTTGTTATTTGATTTATACGACTCCAAAAACCCACGAAATTATTCGCGCACATTTAAAAGATTCTGCGATGTATTCCGGTTTGATTACTGGTGTGGGTCCAAGATATTGTCCCTCTATTGAATCAAAGATTGTTAATTTTGCTGATAAAGAAAGACATCAATTGTTCTTAGAACCAGAATCTCGTTATACAAACTCTATTTATGTACAAGGCTTCTCAACTTCTATGCCTAGAGAAGTGCAAGAAGAAATGGTGCGTTCGCTTCCCGGTTTTGAAAAAGCGGAATTCTTAAAATACGCATATGCGATTGAATATGATTTAGTGAAACCAGAAGAATATGGTCCCACATTAGAAATTAAAAAATGGCCTGGTTTATATATCGGTGGTCAAATTTGTGGTACCTCTGGTTATGAAGAAGCTGCCGGTCTTGGTTTAATGGCGGGTATTAATGCTTGCTTAAAGATTGAAGGCAAAGAACCGTTAATCTTAAGAAGAGATCAATCTTATATCGGTGTCATGATTGATGACCTTGTAACAAAAGGTACTTTGGAACCTTATAGATTAATGTCTTCCAGAGCGGAATTCCGTTTACTTTTAAGACATGATAACGCTGATTTAAGACTAACAGATATTGGATATAAAGTAGGTTTAATCAGTGAAGAGAGATATCAAAAGTTTGTTAACAAGAGAAACAATATAAATAAAGTTATAGATATCCTTTCCAAAACATATTTAGGCAAGAAAAAAGAGGTGGAAGAATACTTATTAAGTCTTGGATTTAATGAACTCAAAGGTGGTATCCAAGCTTTAGAACTTTTAAAGCGTCCAACCATTAAATATACTGAAATCGCAAAATTTATCCCTGATTTAGCGGATATTTCTCTCGATGAACAAACAATTGAGGAAATTGAAATTATCTCTAAATACGAAGGCTACATTGCTAAACAAATTAAAGAAGCACAAAACATGATTAAGTTAGAAGAGATGAAGATCCCTGAAGACTTTGATTTCCTCAATATGGATGGTTTAGCTCTAGAAGCAAGAAGTAAGTTAAACACTGTGAGGCCATTAACCATTGGTCAAGCTTCGAGAATTTCCGGTGTTAATCCCGCGGATATATCTATCCTCATTTTGAATATAAAGAAGCAACGATAATATGGATAAAAAAGAATTATTAGAACTCATTAACTATCAATTCATTAAATGCAGTGCGGAACAAGTCGATACATTGTTTTCTTTGATGGATAAAACTTTAGAGGCTAATGAAAAATTCAATTTAACTGCGATTAAAGATAGAGATCAATTTGTTGAGAAGATGATTTTTGATTCCGCATTAGTTTTAAAGGATCTCGAACTTAAAGATAAATCTATTATTGATATCGGTACTGGTGCGGGTTTCCCAGGCATGGTCATCGCCATTCTAGAACCAGAAGCTCAAGTTACTTTATTAGATTCCACTAATAAGAAGATTAATCATTTGATTAATATATCTAAAGAATTAAATGTTAACACAACCGCTATATGTGATAGAGCGGAATCTTTTGCTTTAGCAAACAGAGAGAAATATGATTATGCCACCGCCAGAGCGGTAGCCCCTTTAAATATCTTATTAGAATTAATAATCCCAATCTTAAAAGTGGGTGGCGCATTCCTTGCTATGAAAGGTGCGGGATACGAAGATGAACTCAACGCTTCAGATAAAGCTTTAAAGAAATTATCATGTCGTATCGAAAGCATCTATGAATGCAATCTTCCTGTTTCTAATGAAAAAAGAGCGATTATCAGAATTGTTAAAGACGCTCCCACGAATAAAAAATATCCCCGTGAATATAAAGAAATTAAGCGACTTCCTCTATAAAGTTGCTTTTTTCTTTTCATTCTATTTTATAGAGTTATAATTAAATCACTTCAGGGCAGCGAAATGACGCGACCGGTGGTATACCCCACGAGCCGATGAGGCAGGAACTTGTGCAATTCAAGTGGCGACAGTAAAGTCTGGATGAAAGAAGTTTTTTTGGCCCGAAGTGGGGTCATTTTTTATGGATAAATTCGATTTAACGAGATTAGTAATTGGAATTGCCTTCGCTTTGGTAGCAGTAGTGTTTTTAATCTCTAAACTATTTAGCAAAAAGAATCCAATTACCACCAAATTCATTGCAAGAACCGGCTTATTTGCCGCAATGTCAATAATTTTATATTTAGTTCCGGGTTTAAAATTCTCCGTTCCTTTCTTCCCATCTTTCTTAGAATTTCACTTTGATGAAGTGCCTGCTTTAATCGCGGGATTTGCTTATGGTCCTTTAAGCGGTTTCTTTGTTATCTTAGTGAAGACGTTAGTAAAACTTCCGATGACCAATACGATGGGTGTTGGTGAATTAGCGGACTTTATCTATTCTGCAGCATTTATTATTCCAGCGGCAATTATTTATAAAAAGAAAAGAAGTATCAAGGGAGCTCTTGTTGGTTTACTGATTGCCACAGCTATCCAAATCTTAGTCTCTTCTTTTGTTACTTCGTTCTTAATATTAGATTTCTACATCTTTATGATGGGGTGGCCGAAAGTGGTGATCCTCAATATGTGTAAGGCAGCGAATCCGAATGTCACATCCTTAGGATGGACCTTCCTCTTCTTAGTGGCGGTTCCGTTCAATGCGATGAAAGATGCGATTATTGTGATAATTACTTTCTTATTATATAAGCGACTTCATCGAGTAATAGATAAATTGGGTGAAAAAAACTAGGCATTCGAGCCTAGTTTTTCTATATCATTATTCCTCTACGGAAATTGCACCAACAGGGCAGATACTGACGGCGTCTTCTTCAGCAAGGTCTGCAACTGGTTCTGCTAAACCATTATCACCGATTTTGAATTCTTCTGGATATGTTCCAGCACAGCAACCACAACCGATGCATAAGCCTTGGTCGATTCTAACTTTCTTTTTAGCCATCGATTATTCCTCCTTAGGTTTTCTGTGAAAAATTATATATTATTCTATTAATTGTTTCAATAATTGTTAGCGATTAAGACAAATGTTATTTTTTACTACAAAACAAATCATTATTTTATTAAAATAAAACATAGTATGGCTTTATCGAGAATTGAACGTTTTAAAGAATATCGAAATTCCCTAATTAAAGAAGATTCTACTTCTATACAAAAACCAGTTACCGTCAATAAAAATGTCGAAGCTGATACTTATGAAACAACTTCTACGTTGCCAATGGATGAAGTGATTGAATCTCTCAAAGAAGATACTCGCGCTGAGGATTTTTTAAAGAGTGAAAAGAAGAGAAAGATCTATTTAATTATTATTTGGTCTGCTGTCGCTGTCGTTTTGGTGGCCGCTATTATACTATTTGCGATACTTGTTTGGAGGTAATTAATGTATGAAAGTTACAATTGCTATTGATGGACCAGCTGCTGCTGGTAAATCTACCGTTGCTAAAAGAATCGCGGAAATCCGCGGATACACATATATTGATACAGGCGCGATGTATAGAGCGTTTACCTGGTATTGCTTGCATAAAGGTGTAAACTGCCAAGATGAAGCTGCTTGTGTCGCTTTAATTCCCGAAGTGAATATCGAATTAAAACCCGGGCATGTTGTTTTATGTAATGGCATCGATATCACCAAAGATATCCGTGAACCATATGTTTCCGGAAATGTTTCTTATATCGCTACTTATAAAGATATCCGTTTATTCCTAGTTGACCAACAACGTGCGATGGCGGGTAAAGATTCTGTTATCATGGATGGCCGCGATATCGGGACATATGTTTTACCTAACGCGGATGTAAAGATTTTTCAAATCGCCAGCGTGCATACACGCGCTGTGCGCCGCTATGATGAAAATGTTGGTAAAGGTATTCCTTGTACTT
>JAEEHE010000108.1 GCA_016280685.1 Caryophanales bacterium | reverse complement strand
TAATCTTTCTTATAGAAATTATCCTATTTGGATGTATACATCTATCATTCCTGATTTCTCTATTACTTATCCTGATGGACCAACATTTAATTTTGAGTCTTATTCTATTGCCTCTATTAAAAATATCTTTGAAACTTTAGCGGATTCTAATAATTATCCGGTTTATTATCACTGTTCTGCCGGTGCGGATAGAACCGGTACCCTTTCTTACTTAATCAATGGTTTATTAGGTGTTTCCTATGAAGATTTAACGAAAGATTTCGAATTAACTTCTTTCTCTGTCTTCGGTGATAGATATCGTTCCTTCGTTAATGAAGACGATACTTTTGATAATCGTGGATATTACCGTAACTCTGAAGGTAACTGGATGGGTTGGGGTAAGATGAACGATATCATGGACGCTTTATATGGAGAGAGCAATAAACCTCTTTATGTGACGATAGAAAATTATCTCAAAGAAGCTTGTGGTATTTCTCAAGAAACAATCGATTCTGTCAGAAAAAATCTTCTCGGTGAAGATATCAATTTTAGTCTCTAATAACATAAAAAGTTATCATATATTTCCTTTTACATATCATTTGTTAATGAGTTGTTGTTTTGTAGTAGAAAAATAATGCTTTTGTACACAAAAACAAAATAAAGTTAAGGTAGATACAATAGTTTTTTCTAAGAAAGGAGGACTCTGTCCAATCTATTGGATAGAAATTACTTTATGAAACTATCGAAAAACTTTATTGCTTTAGGCACATTAGCATTAGTGCTTAGTGGCGCAAGCGGATTACTTATTGCAAATAAAACCGCACACAATAATGAACAGGTTGCAAAGGCAGATTCCGAATATACGATTTATCGCTGTGACGATTTAGGATTTGCCACAAGAGATCCCGGTGATACTCGTATCGTTAAAGGTGATTGTGATGGTGGTATGCAAACCAAAGGTAATGTCCTAGCGGAAAAGAGCGAGATTAAAGTCGCTTTTAAACAAACAACCGCTAACTGGTGGTTTGGTGTCGGTGGATACGCTGTGTATATGAGTAACGGTACAAGTGTGAGATTCTTAAACCTTACTTATAATTCGTCTGGCGCTTATAGTCGTAACGCTGTGAAAAGCGGTTTATTGATGAAAACTGCTGATGGTAGCACTGATCTTTTAAGCGTTATTTCTGGTGGCGGATATTTCTCTGATTATGTGAATGCGACTTTAAGAACAGATTTATCCAATGCCAGCGCTCCTAAATTAGAATTCTACGTGGAATATAATGGTGTTACCTATTATCCATTTGAAGGTTCAACTAAAATTGGCGAATATACATATTCCGCTCCAACTTTAGCAGCGGGATTTGCCGCTGAAGATCAACATAGAGCGATGGCGGGTGTTAATGCCAGCGCTTCTGGTGTTAGTGTTTTAAAATTCCAAAGTCATGTAAAGAGTTTGGATAACATAATTACCGCTGGTGATTGCAACTTCCATTATTCATACATCGATAACTTCTTCTTTAGCTTCAAACTTAGTGAGCAGATTTTTGCTGATACTATGTATTTCAATGATCACGCTGGTATTGATCGCTTTAAAGACGCGAATGGTAATTTTATTGATATTCTTAATGGAATTATCATCAATGGTCAAACCTTTGGCTATTGGAAGAGTTTTGATGCTTCTAGTGCTGTGTTCCCTCGTAATGATGGCGTCACCGCATTCCCGATGAGTGTTGGTGGTGACTTCTCTCCTGTTTCTATTGAAGCAACCGCAACCTCATTAGAATTTAAGACAGTCGTGGAATATATTCCTATGGATGGAATGGAAATTACCTTTAAAGCTGGAATTTTTGAAGGCTATTACAATGGTGTGACCTATGTTTTAAATAATGACTTAACTTTCTATTCCACAATTAAAACCTCTGGTGCTCCTGCAAGAGTGCAATTAACAAAAGAAAAGATTTGGGAAGATACTCGTCTCGGCATTAAGAGTGTCGATGACTGGGGAGAACAAACCGCTTCTCAAGGTGGAAAATTCCATAGATATGCGATGTGGACAAATATTCCTCGTGATGTAAATAATATCATTCAAGGATGTCCTGCTGATAACTACCGTTATATGTATGACAACATCCTCTTAAATGGATTAACCCTCTCTCATTATCACGCTTGGGCGAGAGGCAATTCTAAGGACTTCACCGATCTTAATGATGTTTCTACACAAAATCCTGATTATGAATTAGGCCATCCGACTGGTAGCGCCAATACTCGTTACGATTTAGCGATTCGCGTTGTAATTGTGACCGATCAACCAAATTATGTCTTGTTCTTAGATGTTCCTGATCAATTAGTGATTGATTTATCTTTAGGTTCTTTAACATTCACACTTAGAGATGGCTCTGACTGGCTATCATTAAAGAATGGTGTTTCTACAATTGCGAGATATGACGCGACTGGTAATGCAGAAGATATTTCTGTTCTTGAAAACTTCTTAGAGACCAAGTTACATATGAATGATTACACCGATAATCTCGGTTATTGTAATGATAATGAACATCATTATTATCTAACTGCGAAAGAAGCATATAACGCACTTAGTGAAACACAAAAAATAGCGTTCCAAAATAACGCTCAATTCGCTAGAGCTAGAGAAAGATTTGAAGCTTGGGCGACATTTAATAATGATGCTGCTCCATATGATGGTAATAATAGTGTGACTACCACAATTAATGCTGGTGTCGTTAATCTCTTAAATAGTGATTCTAATGATATAGTTATTATCGTCGTGTTATCCGCGATTTTAACAAGCGTTATTGCTGTTAGTGCCTTATTCGTCTTTAGAAAAAGAAAAGCGCAATAATAGGCTAAAATAAATGATTAATGAGTCGGAAGATACCATTCCGACTTTTTCTTTATAAAGAAATACTTTTGTTAGATAATATATTTATGAATATCATAAATGTTTTAAATGAAGGTGCGATTTCTAATAAAGAAATAGACCAGACCAAATTATTACAATCTCTATTTGATAGATGCAAATCTAGTGGGGGGAAGATTATCTTTCCCAAAGGTGATTATTTATTCTCTTCTTTATATGTCTATTCCAACACGATAGTCTATTTAGAAAAAGGGGCGAGATTATTCGGTTCTCGTAATATTGATGACTATGTTCTTTTCCCTATTCCTAAAGGAATGGAGATGCACTGCGACATGCAGATGATTCCTGAATATTATAAGAATAGAGAAATTCCTAATTATCGTAAGGCCTTATTTACTGCCTATTTAGAACACGATATTTCCTTTATCGGTGAAGAGGATTCATTTATTAATGGGCAAAACTGTGTCGACCTTGAAGGTGAAGAAGGATACCGAGGACCACATGGTTTATTCCTCAGCAATTGTCGTAATATCTTATTTGATAATTTCACCATCAGTGATTGCGGGAATTTTGCCTTTCAATTAGATACTTGTCAAAATGTTGTCGCTAAAAGAATTCACTGTGTCGCTGGTAGTGATGGATTCCATCTCCATGAATGTGTAGATACTTTAATTGAAGATTGTAATTTTGAAACTGGTGATGATTGTATCGCTGGTATCAATATTGATAGACTCCATGTGAATAGATGTAAATTTAATACTTCATGTGATGTCTTTAGAATAGGTGGAAATAATATTTTGGTAGAGAACTCAGAAGTCTATGGTCCTGGTATATATCCCCATCGTAAAACTATCTTTGTGGATAAAGATTATTTTCTACCGATAAATGAAGGAAGACATAATACGATTTGTTTATTCATCTATTTTGCCAGTATCGCTCATCCAGCGAAAAGGGATTCGGATAATATCGTCTTTAGAAATGTTGATGTCAAAAATGTCGATATGTTCTTAGTCTATAATCCGAACTGCGATGACTTAAAATATTTGCAAAACGGCAACGATTTAGTGGAAATTACCTTAGATAATGTCCATTTTAGTGGTTTAAAAGAACCTTGTAACTTCGATAATAAAGGTCATAAGAAATTAACCTTAAAATGTCATGACGTCACTTCTAATATTCCCTTTTTCCGCAGTCTCGATAATGTTGAGATAATAGATAAAAATCATTAATCATTTTTGTGGAATTATGTTAAGCGTTGACTATAATAAATCTCGGAGGAAAGAAGCAGAATTATTATGAATAATGTGATTAATGAAGTTACAGAAATATTATCGTTACTATATAAGCACAACTGGGATGAGAGAAATGGTGGTAACCTCTCTTATATCTTAAGCGAAGAAGAAGTCAAAACTGTCTGTGATCCCACTAGAGTGTTAAGAAGCTTTGAATTCGATTTTGATATGTCACCTTTAATCGGTACATATTTTATCGTGACCGGCACAGGTAAATATTTTAAGAACTGCTTAAAAGATCCAGAGAATAATCTCGGTATTTTAAAAGTGGTCTCTAAGAGCAAAGTTGATTTATTTTGGGGATATACAGATGGTGGAAAGATGACCAGTGAATTTCCCACACATTTAATGTGTCATATCGAAAGATTGAAATTAGACCCATTACATCGTTTAGTGATTCACTGCCATCCTACGAACTTGATAGCGATGACACATATATGTCCATTAGATAGTAGATTCTTCACCGAGAAATTATGGAAGATGCAAACCGAATCGATAGTGGTCTTCCCTGAAGGTGTCGCTGTCTTACCGTGGATGGTTTGTGGTGGTAATGAAATTGGTGTGGCGACCGCGAATAAGATGAAAGAAGGATACCGCTCTGTTATATGGGCGCATCATGGTTTATCTTGTACAGGTAGAACCCTTGATGAAGTCTATGGTTTAATTGAAACCATTGAAAAAGCCGCGGAGATATATCTCAAAGTATTTGGCAAAGAAATTATTCAATCGATTACCGATAGACAATTAAGAGAACTTGCGAAAGCATTTAATATCGAATATCGCAAAGGAATTATTGATTGACATACTCCAATCACTTAAAGAAGTGGGAGCCTCTTGCTTATTTTTGTTAAAGATCGAAATAAAATCGATCTTTTTTAATTTTTAAAATATTTGATATTAAAATTAAGATGACATCAATTAAAAGTGTTTATTTCGTTTATATATGACATAATTAATATATACGTACGCACAAGGAGAATGCTCCATGAAAAAGAAATTACTTACCACTTTACTTATATCTTCTTTCGCTTTAGGGCTCGGCGCTCTCGCGGGGATTAACAATATCAAAAAATCACAAGATGTGAAGAAAGCTGATGCCGCTGCTATCACTGGTACTTTTACTAGACAAGCTGCTTTTTATCAATCTTATACTAGCGACCCCTCGGTTCAATATATTGATCGTTCCTCAATGGCCCAATCATCAACATGGGGAACTAACAATTTCTCTGCCAATGGAAACTCTTTATCTCTAACAATAAATGAGACAGCCTATAGTGGTGATTGGCATGCGATATATATTCCCTTTTCATATACTATTACAATACCGGCTTATTCTTCCGTAAAAGTCTCTTTCCCTTGTGGTATTGCTACTGACAAATCAACAAGTGGTGGCCAAGCTGACCATGTCGCCGAAATTCAATACTATGATTCGGTAAGTTATAGTTCCCTTATTGGTTTGAATTTGATGGTTGGTAAAGATAGTCCAAGTACCGTATCTATCATCAATACAGGATATACGGATGATCATGGTGTTTATCGTGTCAATAGTAGGACTGCTGGTAGCACAAGTGGTTCCAAAACATTCACTAATACATCCACTGCAATTACAAATTACACAGATACACCCACAACCAAAACATTATATTTTGGTTTCTTTGGTTATATTGAACAATCGAGTTCTAACCACCAATGGAATGCGACATTAAGCATTAACGCGACAGCCACATCAACTTTATATAATGCATCAACTACCATAGGAACAACCACAACCTATTATACGAATTTCTCCTCCGCCTTTGGCGTTGCTATTAATAGTTCGACAGGTGGTACTATTAATATTTTCGGTAATGAAACATACACAGGTGGTTTCTATGTGACAAAAAATATCACCCTTTATTTAAATGGACATACTTTATCAAGAAGTGATGCTGCCACCTCTCTTTTCGGTGTGGCAGAGGATGTGATATTCAATATTATTGGTGGTGGCGGAAAGGTAGCCGCTAATGGTAATGTTTGTGTTATCTATGTCAATACGGGTGGAACTTTACAAGCATCTAACGTGACTTTTGAGAACACACAAAGTGGTACTGGATGTCACGTTATTCAAATGAATAGTGGCGGTGGAAACCTCGATTTAAGAAATGGCACTATCTTAAAGACTAGTGGCGGTGGTAGTGGCATTTACACCTCCAGTGGTGGTAATGTCATCAAAGTTAAGGGTGTAACCACGATGACGGGAACTGGTCCTGCGATTAATTTAAGAGCATCTACTTCTAGTAGTAAGAACACCCTTTATATCGGTGGTACTTGCGTCTTTGGTAGTTATATCAATATTAATAACAATGCTTATACTAATTTGTATTCCTATTGTGATGGTGTCAACTATTCCGGTAGCCAAGTCATCAATTTAAATTATGAAACACTTCCTAATCCTAATGATGTCATCTTCACTATGGCGAATAACCCAGAAGGAACACAAACCTATACGAAATTCGCTTTGAAGAATGCTCCTTCATATATGTGCATTGAACGTAGTGGCACCGATCCATCTAAAGCTCTTTATGCTTATACCCGTTACACCTTAACCCTCAATAAGACAAATGTCGAAGGTGGTTATAGTTCTTATGTCGTGACTTATGCGAATGATTTCACCGTTACATTCACCGGAACTTCTAATGGATTCTACGCTCTTCCATCGACGGTTAGAGTGACTATCGGTGGTATCGTCAAAACAGAAGGTACTGATTATACTTGGAATCAAAGCACTGGTGTACTTAGAATTCCAAATTCTAAGATTATCGCGGATATCGTGGTTACTATTACTGGTGTAGCCACTAATAAGAAAGCCGTTAACGATTTCGTTAATGCTTATATGCACATGACTGATTATACAAGTAACCTCGGCTATTGTAGCGATGAGGAACATCATTATTATCTCACTGCTAAAGGTGCTTTATTGAACTTAGGTAGTGATTGTATTAATGAATTCCGTACGAATGATGCCTTTGCTTCCGCATTAGCTAGATATCTCGCTTGGGCTAACGCTAATCAAGATAGCAACCCATTCGCTCAAACAAGTGGTACACAGATGATTAATGGTGTGAACAATAATTCCACAATTATCTTCGTTAGTGTTGTTCTTCTCGGTGTTGTTT
>JAEEHE010000107.1 GCA_016280685.1 Caryophanales bacterium | reverse complement strand
GACTAGAGAAGTCTTTCTATCTTTAGATAGCACTTGCCATTTCTTAAAATTATCGGAATGGCTATCTAATTCATAGAAATCACCGAATTGGAAGATTTCACGATATTTCTTGTAAACAGCGATGTTCGCTAAACATCTTCTCTTATCTAATTTAGGTAGTTCACTAAAGAATAATTCATAACCAAAATCACCAAACATCGCTAAATTAAATCTAGTATCAATAGGTGTCTTTCGTAACATCGATTGACTGGGTGAACAGGAGACATGCGCAGATACTGTGCTTAGTGGATAGCCTAAATATGTTCCACTTTGGATAGTTAATCTTTCATGACCATCCGTGTCATCGCTGGTCCATATCTGTGGGAAATAAGATAAGACACCTAGGTCAAATCTATTACCGCCGGAAGCGCATCCTTCAAATAAGACATGGGGGAACTTCTTCACCAATGTATCAAAGATGCGATATAAACCTAAAATATAACGATGATAGAACTCTCCAGGTAAGTAATTACCAAAAGTGATATCGGAGACATTTCTATTCATATCCCATTTCACATAATCAATATTGGCTTTTTCTAAAATAGAAGAGACATTATCAATGATATAGTCTTGTACTTCTACTTTTGTTAAATCCATTAATAATTCGTGTCTACTTAATGAAGGTTCTCTCTCCACACATTTAATTGCCCAATCAGGATGAGCGCGATAGCAATCAGAATCGGGATTGATACCTTCTGGTTCAAACCACAATCCAAATTTCATACCGTTTTTATGGATTTTTTTACTTAATCCCTCTAAACCATGAGGGAGTTTCTTTTTATTGACGTTATAGTCTCCTAAACCCGCAAAATCATTATTTCTTTGGCCGAACCATCCATCATCAAGAACGAATAATTCCGCACCAAACTTTTTTGCATCTTTCGCTAGAGAGACTAATTTGCTTTCTTTAAATTTAAAAGTTGTAGCTTCCCAGTTATTGATAACCACTGGTCTAAGCGTGCCGTTCCACTGGGATGGAATGACATGGTTATTCGTAAAATGGTGCATGTTTAAACGCGCACCATTGATGCCCTTATTAGAATAAGTTAATACTGCGTATGGGGTTTCAAATCTCTCATCTTTATTTAAAAGATGTTCAAAGCAGAAAGGATTGATACCAGCTTCCACTCTTAATAAACCATAATGAGTTAATTCGATTTCTGCTAAATGGTTTCCAGAATAGATGAGATTAAAGGAATAAACATCACCGCTATCGAGATTAGCGCTCTTCTCTTTAATCATAAAGAAAGGATTAAATCTCGCGCTGGAGAAACCGGTCTTAGATTCAATAGAATATTTACCTTCTTTGATATCTTGAATTTGTTGATTCATCTCACTAACCCATCCACCGGATAAAGTGGTTAATTCAAATTCTTTGTTCACTAAATCTAGTTGATAGGACAAAGCTTTAAGAACAGTTAATGGAAGCTCACCATTATTTACAATAACGATGTTTCTTGCGATAACATTTGCTTCTTCAAATACTAAGTAATGAAGTTCAACCACTACCTGAGCAACTTTATCTTCTAAGAAGACCACAAGTTCTTCATTCGCATCATGAGGAGTGGGTAAACCCTCAAGTGGTTTTGCTTCTCTAATTTCAAAGTCGCGATATTTGAAATCAAAGACATAACCGAACTTCTCATTCTTTAAAAGAACAGGTGTGCTTCTAAAGTCTCCTTTATGTGGGAAAGAGAATTCCAAAAGAACATGATCCATCGATAATTGATTATCGATCTTTTCATCATAGATAACACTTGTTCCTTTGGCGAAATCGTGTTTCAAAGATAAAGGTTTGATATCGAAATCCACAAGGTCTATTTTCTTACCGAAATAGTCGTGGATAACGAGGCCGGTTTTATCGATATGAAACACATAGGATAAATCATTTGTATTTATTAAAAATACATCTTTTTCTTTTTTAACCATATATTAACCTCGGAATTATTATATAATTAATGTCGGTAAAATAAAAATGAAACAAGCACTTAATTTTCAATGGTCATTCATCGCCGATTACAAAGATGAATTTTTAAATTCACTTCCCAAAGATAGTGAAATCGTAGATATCCCTCATTCAGTCAAAGAAATTCCTTATAATTACTTCAATGAAGAAGACTACCAATTAGTGTCGACTTACCAAAAAATATTTGATGTTAAAGAAGATATTAATAACAAAGTAGTTAAGCTAGTCTTTGATGGATATATGCTAAAAGCCCATATCTATCTTAATGGACATGATTTAGGTGAACATATTTCTGGCTGGGTCAAAGTGTCATTGGATGTCATTGAATATATTAAACAAAAAGATAATAAATTAATCGTTGTTTTAGATAGTCACGAAGATAATAATGTTCCTCCTTTTGGTTACGCGGTTGATTACTTAACTTTCAGTGGTATTTATCGTGAAGTTAATTTAGAAGTTCATCCTAAAACATATTTAGAAAACATCTTTGTGAGAGGTAACTCAAAAGGTCATGTAAAAGTGACTTATGACAAATTTGGAGGAGACTCTAAAATATCACATAAACTTTTATATAAAGATGAAGTCGTATGTGAATCCGATGAAGACGAATTCGATTATAAAGACGCTAAATTATGGGATTTAGATAATCCTCACCTCTATACATTAGTAACCACAATTGAAAGTGAAAATGGTAAAGAAGAATATCAAACTAGATTTGGCTTTAGAGAAGCTATCTTTAAACCTGATGGTTTCTATCTCAATAATAAGAAAATCAAATTAGTGGGTCTTAATAGACATCAGTCTTATCCTTATGTGGGCTATGCCATGCCAAAATCTATTCAAGAAGATGATGCTGATATCTTGAAATATCAATTAGGAATCAATGTTGTGAGACAATCCCACTACCCACAAAGTGAGCACTTCTTAAATAGATGTGATGAGATTGGCTTATTAACAGTCAATGAGATTCCCGGATGGCAACATATCTCCAAAGAAGAAGCTTGGAGAAACCAATACTACACCTTTGTTGAAAAGATGGTTTTAGCCCAGAGAAATCACCCCTCATTAATCGCTCATGGAGTGAGAATTGATGAATCGCAAGATGACCACGAATTATATTTAAAAGGTAATCAAATCGCCCATCAATTAGATGAAACAAGGCAAACTTTAGGTGTCAGAAACTTCCCAAATAGTGAACTTTTAGAGGATATTTACGCTTATAACGACTTCTGTTGCAATTCCTTAAAACAAGGTTTAGTGAATAGAAAGACTATTACTAAATCTAAAGGCCCTTATCTCATTACCGAATATATGGGCCATATGGATCCAGTCAAACCCACAAGTGATGAACCATTAAAAGTGGAAGTAGCCTTAAGGCATGCGAAAGTCATCGATGATAATTTTAAATATGATGATATCGCCGGTGCGATTGGCTGGTGTGCTTTCGACTATTACACGCATGTAGATTTTGGTTCTGGTGACCATATCTGTCCCCATGGGGCTTTAGATATGTTTAGGAACTATAAGCCCACCGCTTCTATTTATGCTTCTCAAGGAAGCAAAGAACCGATG
>JAEEHE010000106.1 GCA_016280685.1 Caryophanales bacterium | reverse complement strand
TGTCACTTTACCAAAAGAAGACGAAGACTTAATCAAAGAATTACAAAGAAAGAATGTCTATGCGAGAAACGCTTCTATGGCGGGCGCTACTTTAGTAGAAGCACAAGCTGAAGCTATGAAGAACGCTGCTTCTAACCCCAATGGTGCAGTCATGGGATTCTATGGTATGAATATGGCCCAAAAAGCCGGTGGCATGAACGCGCAAGACTTCTATGCAATGGGCGAAGAACAAAAGGCTCAACAACAAGCGCAACAACAACAAGCCAATGCTTGGGTTTGCCCAAAGTGTGGTGCGCAAGCCACTGGTAAATTCTGCCCTGAATGCGGAACTAAGAAACCCGAACCACAAGGTGCTTGGACTTGTCCAAAATGCGGAACTCAAGTAACAGGTAAATTCTGTCCTGAATGCGGCACCAAGAAACCAGAAGAAACTGAAGGTTGGAAGTGCGAATGCGGTACAGTGAATACTGGCAAGTTCTGCGCTAACTGCGGTAAACCAAAACCAGAAGTTCATAAGATTAAATGTGATAAATGTGGTTGGGAACCAAAAGATCCAAATAACGTTCCTAAATTCTGCCCAGAATGCGGTGACCCAATTAACGATTTAGATAAAAAATAAAATCCCCTAAAAGGAGAAAAATATGGCTAATTTGCAATTAAAATGCCCTTGTTGTGGTGGTGCTTTAGAATTTGACAATAAGAGTCAACATGTCATTTGTCCTTATTGCGATTCGCATTTTACCACAGAAGATTTAAAAGCCTACTCTGATGATTTAGCTAACGATAAACAAGACGATACCGCTTGGGATGAATCTAGAGTGCAAGAATACACAAACGCAGAAATGAAAGGAATGAAGATTTATTCCTGCGATTCCTGTGGTGGTGAAATTATCGTTGATGAAACAACTTCATCGACAAAATGTCCGTACTGCGGTAACAACTTAGTGGTTTCTAAAGAATTATCCGGTGACTTAAGACCAAACTATGTCATCCCCTTTAAAAACGACAAAGAAGCCGTCCAAGGTAATCTAAGAAAATTCTTTAGAAGAAAACCATTATTGCCCAATAGCTTTTCTAAAGAAAATGTCATTGAAGAAATCAAATCCCTATATGTTCCATTCTGGCTATTTGATGCGGATGTCGCAGGTAGAGTGAGATTCAAAGGCGAGATTACTCGTACTTGGTCTGATTCCGATTATGATTATAAAGAGACCAAATATTATTCCATCATTCGTGGTGGTGAAATCGCTTTTGATCATATTCCTGTTGATGGTTCTTCTAAGATGGAAGATCAATTAATGGAATCTATCGAACCATATGATTTCAAAGAAGCGGAAGAATTCAATGTCGCTTATTTAGCGGGATACGCTGCCGATAGATATGATGTCGATAAAACAGTAACATTTAATCGTGCAACACAGAGATTCCGTGATGGTACGATTCAAGCTTTTAGAAAAGATGTCCACGGATATTCTAATGTCACTGTTCAAGATTCTAATATCCAATTATCTAATACAGTTACCAATTACGCTTTATATCCAGTATGGATATTAAATACCAAATGGAGAGAGAAGAACTTTAGATTTGCCGTTAATGGACAAACTGGAAAAGTGGCTGGTAACTTACCAGTTTCCCCACTTAAATTCTTCTTGTTTTATATGCTATTCTTCTTAGTTATTGGAGGAGCGGCATTTGGCTTAACATTCTGGCTATCAGAATCCGCACCTGTCGGAGCGATTGTCGGTGTTCTCTCTGGCGCCTTATTCGCATTACTCATCCTCTTGATTATGAGAAGGGCCAATAAGAACGTGAAGTTCCAATATGGTGCAGCTAATTATGTGAGAGATAATTCATTGCGAATTTTAGAAAGAAAAGAATTATATCTCTACCGCACAGTTAGTAAGACTCCAAGACCAAAGAGCAACAATAGAGATTAATTAAAATGAAGACCATCCTTAACGGATGGTTTTTTTGTTTATTTCTCTAAATGAAAGATTTCACAAATATCATCTTCTAAATCATATGTATGGATAGCACCAGAGCCTCCATATGATAAAGAATTATGTAAATATACAACGGTGATTTTGTATTTTGGAATGGAGAAGTAGTGACCTCCATAGGCACCTGACCAACCATATGAACCTTCGGGGATGTGCTCATAATTCTCATGCCCTCTGATATAGACACCTAATCCAAAAACACTTAAATAATATGGTGTATCAAATCGCTTAATCATTTGTTCAAAAGCATTTTTAGATAGAATGCCCTTCCCTTGATTTGTGAGCATGAGAGCGAATTTTAAATAATCATGAACAGTAGAGATTAATCCTGCGCCGCCCCCATTATATCCATTAGGATATTTATCAAATCCATAAGTAAATGTTGATTCTGGAATTAATTCACCATTTTTATCAGTATATAAAACAGCAATATTATCTTTGTCAGATTCTTTAAGATAATACATTGTGTCATGCATATCTAATGGATCAAAAATATATCTTTTTAAAAACTCTTCATATTTTAAAAGAGTTACTACTTCCACAATTCTTGCCGCAACATCATATGCTTCATTAGAATAAGTTTCTTTTGTGCCAGGAATAGATTGTAAGACAAAATCTTTAAAGGTGCTGGTAACCTTTTCTAAAGTATCATTGCCGTTTTCAAATCGATGATCGGTAAAATCAGTAGGAAAACCTGAAGAATGGCATAATAATTGTCTAATGGTGATGCGATAAACCCCTTCTTTATCTTTTACCCGAAAATTGGTTAAGAAAGGAATATATTTATCAATATAATCATCGATATTAAGAAGCCCTAAATCTTGACAAATTAATATGGCCACTGCGGTAATGGGTTTAGTTAAAGAGGCTAAACGATATAATGTGTTTTCTTTTGCATCGCCATAAGTTTGGTCATAGAGAATTTTGTCGTTTTTAGCGATAACAATTGATAAGCCAGATACTTTTTTATCAGATATATATTTATTTAGTCTTTGTTCTAATTTTTTAAAATCGTAATTCATATTTATAATTATGAAACACTTTTATTTTTCGCAAAATAATAAAAAAATAATAAAGGCTAAGAGCTAAAAGTTCTTAGTCTTTTTATATAAGCAAAATTATAATAATATTTACTTGAGGAAAGGTCTCTATGTATCCTGATTTATTTAGTATCGATGATTTCTCATATACCTTATGTATGATTCTTGGAATTATAGCGGCTTTTCTTATTGCTTTCTTTTATCTACGTAAAAAAGGCTTAACTAAAGGTGGATTGATCGACTTATTAATATGTGGTTTATCTGGAGTGGTCTTTGGATTAATTTTTGCAATTTTATTCGAGAATTTGTACGAATTTATTGAAAATGGCAGTGAACATCGTTGGGTTTGGAAAATGACATTCCTCGGTGGTTTGTTCGGCGGTGTCATTGGATTCCTCGGCGCTTATTTCTTAATGAGAAAGACAGTAAGGTTTGATATTAGACCCGTACTTGTTATCGCTCCATTATGCATCGCTGTCGCTCATGGTATCGGCCGTATCGGTTGCTTTTTAGCGGGTTGCTGTTATGGTAAAGAAACCGATTCTTGGATTGGTATGGATTTTCCTCATGATGGTTTAGGTAATGTTATTCCCACACAATTAATCGAGGCCATCTTCCTCTTTGTTTTAGCAGGTCTCTTATTATCTTTAACTATGTTAAAGGATTATAAATATAATATGTTAATCTATTTAGGATCTTATTCCGTCTTTAGATTTGTCATCGAATTCTTTCGCGGTGATGAAAGAGGTGTAGCATTTGCTTTATCTCCCAGTCAGATTTGGTGCATTATCATTGTCCTAGGTCTTTGCCCTTTATATATTCTTCTTAAGAAGATATTCGCAAATAAAAATGAAAAAGAACGCGCTGATTGATTTTCTCATTATCGTTTTTATCTATCTCGCTCTATCGTGTTTTCCTTTTGGCTTAATCATTAGAAGTGAAGATTTATCTTGGCTTGTTATTACTCTTCAAATAGTGACTCAAATCATCTTATTAGCGTTCATTATTTTATTTACGATATTTAAGACTAAATTAGACCATAAAATAGGGAAGATTAATGTAATTAACACTTTGTTATTAATACCAACTTTAGCGATTTGTTTTTCTAACTTTACCAATATGAGAATTGCTACTGGTCAAAGTAGTATTTCCTTTGATACAAATCTCATACTGAATATTGTTTTAACTCTGTTCATTGTCATTAATGAAGAAATTATTTTTAGACTTTTATTTATCAACAACTTAGAGTTCAAAAAGAACATCTATATCATCCTATTAACTGCGGGTGTCTTTGGTATTTGTCACTTAACTCATTTCTTCTCCACTTTTGATCCAAGCGACTTGGTTATAGTTCTTTACACATTCTTATTGGGGTTACTTTTAGGCTTCGCTTATTTATTCACAAAATCGATTTATCCGTGCTTTGTAATTCATCTCTTGTTTAATTTATTAAACAATATACTATTCCCTTATTTTGTCTTGGAATGGAGTTATATTTTAATCACTGCAATATTTGTTATTTGTGTCACTATATACGTTTCTGTTCTTTTCTTTGCGAAATTGCCCAAAGAAAAGTGACTCGAGTGAGTCATTTTTTTAATTCTTTATCAGTGATATTTGATACAATAAAAGATACGAGGTATATAGTATGTCAATGAGATTTATGTTAAATGAAACCTCATATCATGGCAAAGGTGCGATTCAAAATATCGTTCCGGAAATTAAAGCCAGAGGTTTTCAAAGAATTTTAGTGTGCACTGATGAATCATTAGTGAAATTCGGTGTATCTAAGAAAGTTACAGATTTATTAGATGAAGCAAAAGTGAATTATGAAATGTTCACTGAAATTAAACCAAACCCCACGATTGAAAATGTTTTAGCGGGTGTTAAAAAAGCTAAAGAATTTAACGCTGATGCGATAGTGGCTATCGGTGGTGGTTCTTCTATGGATACCGCAAAAGCGATAGGCATTATTATTACCAATCCTGAATTTAGTGATGTTCGTTCTTTAGAAGGTGTTGCCCCCACAAAGAATCCTTGTTTACCAATTATCGCAGTCGCTACAACTGCGGGTACAGCAGCAGAAGTTACTATTAACTATGTTATTACCGATGTAGAAAAGAAGAGAAAATTCGTTTGCGTCGATGTTCATGATATGCCCATTATCGCGGTTGTCGACCCTGATATGATGGCTACCATGCCTAAATCATTAAAAGCATTTACTGGTATGGATGCTTTAACCCATGCGATTGAAGGCTATACCACTAGAGGTGCATGGGAAATGAGCGATATGTTCCACATTAAAGCTATCGAATTAATCGCTAAACATTTAAGAGATTCTGTCGCTGGAAAAGAAGAAGGCGGAGAGAAAATGGCCTTAGCCCAATATATCGCTGGTATGGGATTCTCCAATGTCGGTTTAGGTATTGACCATGCCATGGCCCATACTTTAAGTGCGTATTATGATGTTCCACATGGTAAAGCTTGTGCGATGTTATTACCGATATCTATGGAATTTAATAGAGACTTTACCGGCGAGAAATATCGCGAAATTGCTAGGGTTTTCGGTGTTAAAGGCGTTGATGAAATGAGCCAAGAAGAATACCGTGACGCTGCGATTAAAGCGGTTAAACAATTATCTGTGGATGTCGGTATCCCCACTAAATGTGAAGAGATTAAAGAAAGCGATTTAGATGCTTTAGCAAGAGATGCTTTAAATGATGCTTGTTACCCTGGCAATCCTAGAGAAGCTACTCATGAACAAGTAGTAGAGATGTTCAGAAAGTTGATGTAATTAAAATGATTAAAATCTTTTTTCAAGGCGATTCCATTACTGATGCTGGTAGAGATAGAAGTGATAACCATTTATTAGCGGGTTATTCATCTTTTGTTAAGCAATTATTGGGAGACCATAACGAATATGTTAATTATGGTATTAGTGGCGATACATCTCGCGATGTTTTAAGAAGACATGAACAAGAATTCTTAAAAGAAAAACCCGATGTCTTAGTGCTGATGATTGGCGTTAATGATGTCTGGAGAAATGCGGATCATATTGTGGAAGCGATGACCACAAGTGAAGAGTTCATTGATAACGTGGTTAAGACTTTAGAGATTAGCAAAAGAATTAACCCTAATGTGAAGATAGTGTTATTAGAACCATATTTGTTACCTGGTCCTAATAGAGTGTATGAATTAGGTTTTGATTTATATAAAAAGAATATCGCTCTACTTAGAGAATACGCGAAACCATTAGTGGATCAATATGTTGTATTACAAGACTATATCTTCGCTAAAGGGGAAGAGGGTATTGAATTAACGGTTGATGGTATCCATCCGAATGAAGAAGGACAAAAATATATTGCTTCGGAAGTTGCAAAGGCTATAAATAAAAATTATTTAGTATAATAAAATAATATAAGAGGTAATATTTATGGAAATTATTAAAGTTGAAAAAGGTTATTTAACTATTCTTACTGGTAAGACTGATATGGGTAAGAGCACCATTACAGTTTATGATTGTGGTGAAAACTTAAGAGTGGGTAACAAGGTTATCTTCTTCTCTTATGAATACTGCCAATCCATCATCTACAACAAATTAATTTCCCACTTCAAATTAAGTTGGGCACAACTATTCAATTTAGATATTGTTGATGCTTCTAATTTGAACTTAGAAAATCTCGTCAATATTGCTAGAGCCAAGAAGGGCAATGTTGATGCGATTTATATTGATTACTTAGATTTATTAAAGAATGCGACATACGCAAAAGTGAAAAACGATGCGGATGATTTACAACAAATACAAGAGATTTGCCGTGTTTTGGCCGCTTTAGCAAGAGAATTAGATGTTCCTATTATCTTATTAAGTCAAACCGGTTCTTCTTCTGATTTTGAAGAAACAGTTTCTAGATTAAATGCCTTTACAGAAAACGTTGAACACAAGAATGCGATTAAGATGTTCATTGGCAAAGGTAATGTTATTGACTCCCGTATTGATTACACCGATATCGTTCACATCATCTTGGTGGATGGCTATGATCTCAGATATTTCTCATCCATTAACATTAAAGAAATTTACGGTGACAACTAAAAAGAGGCACTTCAAGTGCCTTTTTTGATTACAATATAAGAGTGAAAAAAGTATTTAACATACTTATACCGATTACAGCATCTATATTAACTATAGGTCTTGTTTTAGGTTTACCTGCTTATTTCTTACTCCTCCATCACTATAAAGGAAAGAAAGTTGTTAATGAGTGGCATAGCACTGATACTTTTGATATAGAGAAAATACCTACTTTAACTAAACAAAAAGATAAAGACTTTATCATCCTCAATTTAGCGGATGTGCAGATGTGCGACTTAGAAGATTTAGGACATGCAAAAATCATCCATAAAGAAATTACTTATCTAGTAGATTTAGTGAAGCCAGATTTAATCACCTTAACTGGTGACCAAGTGTGGTCTAATGAAAATCTCATCTCTTTAAAAACACTAATATATTGGTTAGATGAATATCAGATTCCTTATGCGCCGGTTTTTGGCAATCATGATTTCGGCAATAAATATGATTCTGCAACATCGGGTGTGACATATAGCTGTGACTTGTATGAAAAAGGAAAATATTCCTTATTTGATAGAGGCCCCACAAATATAGAAACTCTAGGTAATTATGTTGTAAACATAAAAGAAGAAGATAAAATCATCAATTCTCTTTATATGATGGATTATGGTTGGAGAGATGAAATCACCGATGAACAAGTCGAATGGTTCAAATGGAATGCGGATGGTATAAAGGCTCATAACAACAATGAATAT
>JAEEHE010000105.1 GCA_016280685.1 Caryophanales bacterium | reverse complement strand
TTTTTATTATTATCTTTTATATCCTAATTTAAATTATGCAGGCGAAACACATAATTACTACGAACTGTTTATCTGTTTAGGCGGTAAGGCGAAAGTGTGTGTTGAAAATGAAACTTTTTATCTAAATGAAAAACAATTTATCATTACCGCACCTAATAAGAAACATATTCACTTACCGGAAAAGACATTCTTGTCTAGTGTCTCCATCAGTTTCTCCGCGGATGGCCTAGATGATAATTTAATTTGCAACAAGGTTGGTAATATCGACGAGAATGAACTCGGCTTTGTAAATGTCTTAATTAACGAATACATCAATAACTATGAATATCAAGGTCAATATGAACAACCATATGTTAAGAAAGTCGATCTTAAAAACGAGTTCGCCTATAAACAAGTCTTTAAATGTTCTTTAGAGATTTTGTTAATCTTTATCACCAGAAAATTTCAACACGATGAATCAGTGCAAAAAGTCGATATCATCAAAGAGCAAAAAGAGAATGAAAACGAAGTCGTAAGATATATCAAAGAACACTACAAAGATAAGTTACTTCTTGATGATATAGCGAAGAATTTCAATTATTCCGTTGGGCATTTGTGCAGGAAATTCAAAAAAGACACCGGTGATACAGTCATCGATTACATCACTAAATATCGTATTAGTATCGCGATGAAATTACTGTTTGAAAAGAGAAATTTAAATATCGAAGAAATCGCTTTTGAATCCGGTTTTAACGATGTGCAATATTTCACTAAATCTTTTAAAAAATGTGTTGGTATGACTCCAGGCAAATACCGCTCCGAAGTTATCAACACAAATGCTATTCACGCCCAAGACGTGATGTTTGATGTTATTAAAAATATCAATTAGAAATTGTTCACTGTCCCTAAGAAACCGCTGAGGTAAGACCTGCTCCAATTAGTCATATCCGCAGCATTAGGAATATTACAAACAAATGTGTCATTAGCGAGAACTCCCTTTCCCACATAGGTGAGTTCTTTATTTAATGTGAGAGATGGTAGATTCACTAAACCCGCAAAAGCAAAAGCGCCTAATGTCTCTAAGCTAGAAGGCATAATATTTAGTCCATGATAAGTCTCAATTGCCACAAGAGATTGACAGTTATTAAAGGCATAATCACTAATCTCAACAACATTTGGTAAATCGATATGTTCTAAGATTAAACAACTATCGAAGCAGTGTTCAGGAATGACTTTCACACTACTAGGCAAAACAATTTCTTCTAAAGAACGACAATCAAAGAATGTTTTCTTATTGAGTTGTAAACCTTCACTTAAGACCACTTTTTGGACACCGAAAGCATCTTCAAATTGGTTTTCTTTCATCTGACCAGTACCAGTAACTACTACTTCTAAATTTCTCGGAATTGCACTATCGCCAAAAAGATATCTAAAGGAAGTAAATGAATCTTTATTAATAGTGATCTTTTGAAGTTCTTCACATTCTTCAAAGATACCGAAACCGATATCGGTAACGGAATCAGGAATGACAATCTCTTCTATAGAAGTATCTTTAAAAGCGCGAGGGCCAATATGAGTTAATACTGGAGATAAATTAATTGAAGTTAATTCTTCGCAGTTCATAAAGGCTTCTTCGCCGATAGAAACGACATGTGATAAATCAGGAATCTTTTCCGCATTAATTCCGGAGAAAGAACGTTTACCGATATATTTAACATCACCGAGTATTTCTACGATAGTAACGGATTGAATACCTTTTAAGAAATCATCACAAATGGTTTCACCACTTAAAACTGTGACTTTCCTTAAACTCATGCCAGATAAGGCATTCTTAAATAAATCAGCGATTGGTGTCACTGCATTCTTAAGAGTTAATTCTTCGATTAAAGATTGTCCATATAATACTGCATCTAATGATTCCACTTTATCGGATAGACAAGTAAAAGAAGTCATTCTCTTTGAGAAGGAATTAGCAGCGAAAGCTTCGTATCCCACATATTCGACATCTTCATTAATTGTGACACTAGTTAATTTAGTTAATTCAAAGGAATTTCTACCAATATGTTTTACATGATCAAATGTGCGATTGATATTCGTTAAACTTTCACTATAAGAGAAAGCGTAATCTCCGATATATTCACAGTTCGGGAAATCGATCTCAGTAATATTTGTTCTCATTGCTGCGTAATCGCAAATCGTGGTGACATTCTCGCTAGTGATTTTATTTGCACCACCATTGATGGGGATACTCTTGCTTCTTAATGTCTCAATACTTTCTGGGAGAACGATATCTAGGCTTTCATCAGAATATGGTGAAGCCATCTTAATTAGTTCTTTACCATCTAATGTGCAAATATATTTACCATCAATGATATTTAAATATCTATTGCGTTTATCTAAAGCAAATTTCTTAATACCGGAATAGATGAATAATGAATTGTTAAAAGCTTCCGGAGCAATATCGGTTATATGATAAGGAATAACGATAGAGTAATAATAATCGGTATGTGGCAATCCCGAAGGAATGGTCGGAAGAGAATTAGAGGCAATTCTTTGCCCACCATTATCGACTTCACATTTCGCCCATATCGCATGTAACTTAACAGGTCCGGAAGAACCTCTATTAATGACATAATCTAAAATGGTTTCATCACTATTATTTCCTTCTTCCACCCAACCGGCAAAAAGGTAGCCATTACGATAGGGATAAGGGATTTTTAAACCATCAGTTTCAATATTATAACCAGTGGGATATTCATCGAAGAACATACCATCATAAAGTTCGTAAGATATCGGATATTCTATATATTCATATTCTGCGATAACCTTGCAATTCTCGCTGATATTGAAGACATTTTCTACTTTTTTATGGGTTTTTTCCGTATACCAACCAGTAAATGTATAACCAAATTTAGTGGGTGTCGGTAATGTATAAGTTTCACCGAATGTATAATCTGCTTCTTGGATATCGCATTCTCCACCATTAGGATCGAATTCAATGTGATAAGTATTAGGAGAGAATCTCGCAGTGAGATTCACATCTTCACCCATATCTTTATTGATGATATAAGGCTTATAGTATCCATTAGATTTTCCATCGTTCCAACCAACAAATGTATAACCATCACAATAAGCATCAGGAATAATGACTTTTGTGCCATAGGTATAACTTCTTGGTGGATCAACCACAAAGCCTTCATTTAATTCATAATCAATAGAATAGACATGGGGATTGAAGTTAGCGAACAAAGTTAAATTAATACGATGGGTATTCTTTAAATAAGAGAACGTTTCGACTTTCCAACCACTGAAGTCATAATGTTCTAATTCGCTGGTTTGATCAATCACTGCTTCTTTAAGAAGAACATCATCATTAGGAGAACCTTTACTATTAAAAGAGACATTGATTTCTCCACCGTATTTCAAAACCTTTTTCGCACACTTTAAATAGTGTTCTTGGGCGAAGAACATCTCTAATCCAATAGCAACACCTTTTCTCGCTAAACTGTCTCTATAACCTAATATCTTGGTGAATAAAGTTTTAGCTTCTTCTAATTCGTAATTAGCGAGGTGTTGGCTGGCTTGAATATAGATATTCTCACGATCATCGCAGCTAGAAAGAAAGCCCATTCCGGAAATCACTAAAGCGGAAGAGAGAATAGCAAATAAAAGTTTTCTACTCTTCTTTAATTCCATTGATGATTCTCCATTTTCTCTTTCATCGTGGGGATGATATCGGAAACAGTTCCTTTATACAAATGGTCATCTTCACTAGAAGTTTTATCGATTGTATCTGCGGCGTTATGTAAACCTAAATAACTTAATCTTGGACAGACCATACAAGCTTCTAAACTAATTGAATAAGCGTTGTCATAATTCTTTCTAAGGTTATAGGTGATATAAACATCGAGATCGAAATATAGACCAACACTATAGGAACCATTAGCAAATGTTGATGGTACAGTCATCGTACCACTTCTATCATCCGCAAAAGCATCGTGATAATAAGTTAACAAATTATTCGTGCTGGTATATAGTTCATAATCATCGATATCCACCGCATATTTACTGACGATCGTGCCATCTTCATAAATGGTTTCTACGAAATTAATCGTTGATAAATCATAGACATGAATATCACTAGGAATTTGACTATCTTCAAAGGAATAAGCACTATTAACTGCATCAACCACATGATTCTTAAGTGTGGAATCATCTAATTTAGAATCACCATCAATGGTATAAGGAACAATAGTATCCGTGCCTTGTACGTGACTCATATAAACATCATCATATAAGCAGA
>JAEEHE010000104.1 GCA_016280685.1 Caryophanales bacterium | reverse complement strand
CCTTACAAGAATGCATTAGATATTTTAAAAATAATAATCTTCATTATGACGCTTATATGATTTTTGATGCCGATAATGTCATGGATAATGACTATATCGAAAAGATGAATGATGTGAGACAAAGTGGTGTGGAAGTCGCGGTGGGTTTTAGAAATTTCACTAATATTAATAAGAACTGGCTAACTTCTGGAAGTGCGATTCTATTTACTTATATGAACTCCTTTACATCTAAAGTTCGTTCTTTATTATTTAGAAAATGCTTAATATCCGGAACTGGTTATTATATCAATTCCGATATCATCGATGAGGCTGGTGGATGGATCTTTACTGGCATGACCGAAGATATGGAAGTGACTACCTATTGTGAATATCACAATGTCTATATGAAATATTATCCCTTGGTGAATTTCTATGATGAGCAATCACCGAGTTATAAAACTAACCATTATCAACATATCAGATGGGTTTGGGGCGCTATCTCTAATCGTAAGAGATTTAAAGGCAAAGAACATATGCATCATGCGACTGGTAAAGCTTTACATCGAGCAGCGTTATTTGAATTTAATGTTGGTATGGTTCCTTTTATCACCGCTTGCGCTTTAAATATTGCTTGTATCGTTGCCTCTATCGTTTTGTATGCTTTATCTATAAGACAAGCTCCAGAATATTCCTATCGTTTATTATGGCACTTCGGCTACCAATTAGGATTGATGTATTTATTATTTGCTTTAGTAGCGGTAGCAACAATTGCTCATAACTATAACCGCTTGAAGATGAAATGGTGGATGATTGTTATTACCGTCTTAACATATTTCATCTATTTCGCAGATTTATTAGGAGCTTTCTTGCACGGTTTATTCGTACCTCGTGTGAGGAAGACTTGGACCCCCATCAAACATAGTGGGCATATCAAAGATAAAAGAGCCCAGAAGGTGAGTAAAAATGACTGATAATAAAAGTTGGAAGAAAACAAAAACTATCTATTGGTCTGATGAACTCAATGATGACTTTGATGAAGTCTTAGAGGAAAGACCTCCTGTTCCAGCAAATTACCGATATGAGAGAAGAGGGAAAATCTGGAGTGGTTTTCTCTATTATGTAATCGCTAAACCTATATTAGGTTTGTATTGCATCTTCCACGGAGTGAGATTCAAGAACAAAAAGAATCTCAAAGAATTAAAACATCAAGGATATTTTATCTATTCTAACCATGTCGCCATTAGCGATGTCTTTAAATTCCAAACCATCGGTGTGGCTAAGAAGAGAGTGAATATTATCGGTTATAGCGATGCTTTATCTTTAAAATGGATTAGACCATTATTAAAAGCGATTGGCTATTTGCCAATACCAGAAGATATTCATCTTATTAAGAAACTCAATGATGCGATTGGTAAATTAGTTAACCATAAAGAGATTGTGCTCATCTATCCTGAAGCTCATATCTGGCCTTATTACACAAAAATAAGAAATTTCAAATCCGTATCCTTTACTTATCCAGCGGAATTCAATAAACCTGTTCTTCCTGCAGTCACCGTGTGGCTAGGTAAGCCTAATAGAAAGCCAAAACAAATAGTTGTTTATGGTAAACCGATATATCCTAATCCAGAATTAAGCGTCAGAGAAAATAGGGATTATCTCCATGAGCAATGCTTATTACAAATGAAAGATATCTCCAGTAGATATAATCAGGTTGAATATATTAAATATATTAAGAAAGAAGATTAGTATTTGCGTTTAAAACTTCTTGAGACAATGTCTTCGATAATTGTGATTAAAAGAATAAACACTATAGCGATTAAACTATAGGCAAAGATGGTGACCATATTAGAAGGGTCACTTTTTTGTGCTGCGGAAATAGCGCTTCCTAGGCCGTTTCTCGTATCGCCTGTAATAATTTCCGCCATAATCTCAATCTTAAAGGAGAGAGCGAAAGAAGAGGCAATACCGACCAAGATATAAGGAATGGATAGTGGAAGTCTCATCTTAAAAGCTAAATCATACCATTTAGCCCCATCCACTAAACTGGCTTCTATTAGTTCATTAGGGACATTGGCGATACCTGCGCTGATAGCCTCATATAATATTGGAAAAGATATTAGTATAACGATAAATATCGGTGCATATCTCGCCCCGATGATAACTAAAAAGAGAAATACTAATGCCGCAGTAGGAATACTTTTTAATGCGATAATAATGGGGTTTAGCAAGGTTTTTAACCATTTAAAGTGACCTGCTAAAACACCAAATAATAACGCAAGAATGAAAGAGGCACTAAAACCTATTACCATTCTGAGCATAGTCCATCCTATGCATTTATAAACATAGCTGGTTGATAGTATGCGAAAAGTTTCCTTCACTGTAGATAAAGGATCAGGAAATATCATCTTCGTGTCATTGACTGCTAAAGAGATGATGATCCAAATCGCTAAGAAAAGGAAACAGCCTAAGATTGTTAAAACGTATTTATTAGTAATAAATCTTTTCATCAGTTACTGGTAAAGAGAATAAGGAAATAAAACTATCGATATTGTCTTTATTAGGAGCAGCACTGGAGAAATTCAAACCTAAACCATTGTTGTCATTTAAAACAGCGGTAGCGATTTCAGGAGCCACTCCATATAAAGCAGTCATCTCTTCTTTATTTTCCTTTCCTATTGTGTTCATAAGAGTTTCTGGATTATCAAGAAGAGTGGTGATATCAGTTGATAATTCATCTAAGAATTTATGACCGACGTCTTCTTCGACACTATTTTTGATGAAGATAGATGCTTGAATCATGCTCTTGCCTTCTGATTTTTGTCCATAGGCATCTTGAATATCGATGAATTTATAAGCATCAGTATTCTTTTGTAGAGCGTTATATAAAACTGGTTGAGCGACAAAAACATAATCGACATCGCTTCCGGTAACCGCATTCTTTTTACTGATTAAACATTTCGCTGCGTCTTGTACGTTACCGACATATTCAATGGCGGAATCATAAGAATTACCATATAAATAGTGGAATATTAAATCGGGTGTTTGATGTTCACCAAATAAAACGATTTTATCGGTGGAATCCATGG
>JAEEHE010000018.1 GCA_016280685.1 Caryophanales bacterium | reverse complement strand
TGGGCGATTACAATCTTTGTGGTGTTTGGCAAATCACCTTTTAAACCCTCGCGGATTAATCTATCAGTCTTTGTGTCAACCGCAGAGGTGGAGTCATCGAGGATTAAAATCTTCGGTTCTTTTAATAACGCACGAGCGATACAAAGTCTTTGTTTTTGACCACCGGAAACGTTAGAACCACCTTGTTCAATTTTCGTTTGATATTTATCGGGGAACTGCTCGATGAACTCTTCCGCTTGCGCAATCTTACAAGCATCTTTTAATTGTTCATCGGTCGCATTCAAATTGCCCCATCTTAAGTTATCGGCGATTGTGCCGCTGAAGAGGAAGTTCTTTTGCAAGACGACCGCAACATTATTTCTTAAGGTTTCTAAGTCGTATTCTTTCACATCGATACCGCCGACAGTTAAACTTCCTTCATTGATATCATAGAGACGAGATATGAGATTGACCAATGAGGTTTTACCGCTACCAGTGGAACCTAAAATGCCGACAAATTGCCCAGATTTGATATGGATATTGATATTTTCTAAGGTATTTTTCTCCGCATGTTCAGAATATTTGAAGTTAACATTGTTGAAGTCGATATCACCATTAGGAACTTCATAGATAGGATTCTCACAGTTCTTAATTGTGGGTTCTTCTTGCAATACTTCACCCACTCTTCGAATAGCTTCTAAAGAGATAACTAACATGACCATAATCATGGAAATCATCATTAAGGACATTAAGATTTGAATACCATATGTTAATAAGGATGACATTTGACCAATGGTTATTTTTCCACCCCAGTCGATTTGTTCTAAGGCTTCATCGTAATGAGCGCCGCTAGTAGCGATGATTGAAGCACCTAAACCGATAATTAAAATATTGGATAAGTGAATCGCTGTGTTCATCACTGGGTTATTGAAAGCGACGATCTTTTCGCCATGGATGAATTCGTTAGTCATATCATCTGACGCTCTATTGAATTTCTCTTTTTCAAATTCTTCTCTGACGAATGATTTAACCACTCTCATGCCAGAGACGTTTTCTTGAACGGATTCGTTTAATTTATCGTATCTCTTAAAGACACGAGTAAAGATTCTCATCGCGAATCTAATAATTAAGAATAAGAAGAAACCGATAACGGGGATTAAAACGATAAAGATCCATGCCATCTGTCCACCGGCGATAAAAGCCATAACTGCGGAGAAGATCATCATTAACGGAGCTCTGATGACGATGCGGATACACATCATGAAAGCCATCTGTACGTTATTGATATCAGTAGTCATTCTCGTCACTAGGGAAGAAGCGGAGAATTTATCGATATTAGCAAAGCTAAATGATTCGATTTTCTTATACATATCGCTTCTTAAATTAGTGGCTAAACCGACACTGGCTTTACTGCCGAAGACACCACCTAAGATGCCACAGGCTAATGAGACGAGAGCCATAGATAATAAGATGATAATTAAGGCGAATAAACTGACATTGACACTAAAACCAAAGTTGGAGTTTTTATATAAGAAAGGAGTCATGATGTCTTCGGGTTTAGTTATCTTTTCAATCGTATCGACAAACATCGACATGACAAAGGGAAGAGCGCATTCTAAGGCGGCTTCTAAGATCATGAATAGCGGTGTGATTATCGCTGGTCTTTTATATTGTCTTAAACTTTTTAAGATAAGCTTTATTTTCTTCCACATATTTCTATTCCTCCTCCCATGTTATCTATTAGTTTATTTAATAATCTAACAATTTCTTGTTTCTCTTTATCGGTTAAGTTTTTTGTTAATCGATTGATTGTTTCATCTTTATGTATGTGTACATGTTCGATGATTGCACACCCTTTATCAGTGGGTTTTAATATCGCATAGGGATGTTGCTTTTCAATAGTGATAATCTCTTTTTTCTCTAATCGTTTAACGATTCCACTGACCGTAGATTTAGAGAGATGATATTCTCTTTCGATATCGTTTTGATGGACTTCATGACCTAAACAATTAACTTCTTTATTTATATAAAAAAGAATACGACCTTGTTGCCCGGTCAGATCTTGTTCCGCTAAACGTTTATCCAAATCAGAGTCTAATAACTTCTGCAGATATTTTAGCAAATATATGATATCTTCTCTTCTTTTTGCGTTTACCATAATTAAATATCTTATAGTTCGCATACGAACTTGTCAATTATAATATATATTATTTCTTGCAAATAAGCCAAAAATGCAATAAAGTATTTTCTCACGCTTAGAGGAGGTATTGTTGTGAAAAATAGAATAGTTATCGGATTAATCGCTAGTGCGTTAATGCTCAGCGGATGTGATTTCCGTCCTTATGATAACCCCTCTTCTCATAGTTCAAGTTCCGTCGATAGCAGTGAATCTAGTGAAGAATTCTCCTCTTCTTCATCCTCTTCAATTCCAGATGTTGAATACGATGTTTCTATCAATATCAACGCTCCTGAGACTATCAATATCAAAGAGACCATTGATTTAACATGTAGTGGTTATCCGAAAAAACAAACTATTACCGATAAGAGATGGAGCAGTGATGATAAAACAATTGCTACCGTTCTTCCTTATACTGGTAAATTAACCGGTGTTAAAGCTGGTACTACCACCATTAGAGTGAAGGGCAAAAATGCCAGTGGTGAGTATATCGAAGGTAGTATTTCTATTCAAGTTATCGCTCCCGCTCCTACTGGTGTTGAAATTGATAAAGAAAATATCGAATTATCAATGGGAAGCAATAAAACTTTAACCGCGACAGTTTTACCTGCCGGTGCTGATCAAACAGTCACTTGGTCAACCAGTAACGCCAATGTCGCTACAGTTAATAATGGTGTTGTCACTGCGAAAAATACTGCTGGAACTGCCGTTATTACCGCAAAAACAAGCAATGGTTTAACCGATACTTGTACAGTTAATGTTGTGGAACAAGCTTTAGATAAATATACCTTACTCATCTATATTTGTGGTTCTAATTTAGAGAGTGATAGTGATGGTGGATTAGCCAGTATGGATATTGAAGAAATCCGTAGTGTTCCTAATCAACCAGAAGATTTAAGTATCGCTTTCCAAACCGGTGGTTCCAAAAGTTGGCATAGTGGTATTATCGGTGGTAATGGTGTTAATAAAATTGATTCTAGCAAATCCAAAGGTATGGGTAGATACCATATTGAAAATAATAACGTCATCAAAGATGGTAATGTTTCTAGTGCTTCTATGGGTTTAACTAGCACTTTGCAGAGTTTCTTAGAATGGGGCATTACAACATATCCCGCTCAAAAATATTCTTTGATTCTTTGGAATCATGGTGGCGCTTTAACTGGATGCTGCTTCGATGAAAACTATAGTGATGATTCTTTAACCGCTGATGAAGTCGATAGTGCGGTTACCGGTGCTAAAAATAAACTTGACATCACTGAGAATTTTGAATTCATCACTTATGATGCTTGCTTAATGTCCGTCCAAGAAATCGCGGAGATTAATAGCCATAACTTTAATTACATGCTTTCTTCTCAAGAAGTAGAAGGTGGCTATGGTTATGATTATGATGAATGGTTACCAACTTTATATGCTGATTTAGATGTTAATTCCGGTACTTTATTAGAAAAGATTGGCCATACCTTTATTGTGGAAGAAGGTAAATTAGGTGCAACTGATCAAACACAATCCGCTTATGATTTAACAAAGATGAGCGCTTATAAGACGGCTTTCAATAACTTCGCTACTGCTTTAAAAGGTATCGTGAAGAGTTCTACGGCTTGGAATTCTTTCATTAATGTGGCTAAGAATAAAGCTTTACAATTCGGTTATGATGAAGATTATGGATATACCTATGATGTCTTTGATGTTAAAGGTGTTTTAGATGGCCTTAAAGCTAATAGCACTTATTCATCTATCTCTTCTCAAATTCAAGATGTTTTAGATGCATTAGAAAATCTTGTTATCTATAACGAATATCAATCTGGTTATAAGACTAAAAAACCATGTGGCATTAATGTTCTTATTCCTGTATCAGGCTATACAACTAAAAATGAATACAAGAATCAATGCAATTTCGATGCTTGGTATAACCTTATCTCTCAATATGGTTCTTGGTATTCATCTTGGTATTAATAACTTTTGCAGTTAGGAGTTCTTTATTATAATAAAATTACGTTATGAAAAAACTAACTAAATTACTCTTTCTATCTTTGTGTGCTAGTTCATTATCATTGAGCGGTTGTTATTTTAATTTTATTAATATTCCCACTGATGATATTTCACCGACCACATTGAAATATACCTATAACGATTTTGTGAATCGCAATATCGCTCCTATTGATGGCACGCCTGTAACTGGTTCTCCTAAACTTTTAGTAGTGCCTGTTTGGTTTACTGATTCCATTTCCTATATCAGTTTATTAAACAAAGAGAGAGTCCGTTCCGATATACAAAAAGCCTATTTTGGCAGCAATGATGATACAGGATGGAGAAGTGTTCATACTTATTATCAAGAATTATCGCAAAATATATTAAACCTCACCGGTGTCGTTACCGATTGGTATGAATGCGGTTACACTTCTAAGAGTTTTTATTCTAGTCAAAGCAAGACTGAACAACTTGTGGTGGATGCGGTGAATTGGTATAAGGAAAGTCATTCGATGACCGATTTCGATTCCGACCAAAATGGTTATCTTGATGGGGTGATGCTCATCTATGGTTCACCCGATTATGGAACCTTAGAAAATGATAACGCTTCTAATATGTGGGCTTATTGCTTCTGGCTGCAAAATAGCAACGCAAACAAAGCAAATCCCCAGCCAAATGCCTTTTTCTGGGCTAGTTATGACTTCATGTATGGGGAGAATAAATCTTCCATAAGTCCCTATCACGCTGGTGACACAGATTATTGTAATTTAGACACTCATACATACATCCATGAGATGGGTCATATGTTCGGATTAGAAGATTATTATGACTATAGCAAACAATGTATTCCTGCTGGTGGATTCTCCATGCAAGATTACAACATCGGTAGTCATGACCCATATTCCGTGATGGCCTTAGGTTGGGCCAAACCATTTGTACCTACTGGTGATTGCACGATTGAATTACATAACTTCCAAGATAGTCATGAATTAATCGCTTTAGGTGTTAATAGAATCGATTCTCCATTTGATGAATATCTATTATTAGAGTTATATACTCCGACAGGATTAAATAAATTCGATACCGATCATCAATATAATGGCAGATATCCGAAAGGTCCTTCCTTCAGCGGTATTAGATTATGGCATGTCGATGCGAGATTATTAGAGTGCGAACTCAATAGTGATGGCACCGCAAGAGCGTTAAATTTCACGAGCTCTATAAGGAGTAATTATTATTACACTCAAGCGATGAAAAATACTTATTACAAAGAGGGCGGCACAACTAATGGTTATATTTCTCCATTAGGTCAAGAATACGCTGATTACAATCTCTTACAATTAATTAGAAAGAGCAAGGCAAAAAATTATAAATGCAACGAAGTCATTTCTAGTTATGATTTGTTCTCTCAAGGTGATTCATTCGAGATTTCGAAATATAAAGATCAATTTGTTAATGGCACTAAAACCAATGCCAAATATGACTTCCCTTGGTCATTTACCATTAAGAGCCTCAATAGTGGAAGCGCGAAGATAAAAATCGAAAAAGAAGGCTTATTCTAAAAGATATAAATATGAAAAAAAGACAACGGTTATTCCTGTTGTCTTTTTCTTTCTAATCTCGCAAGCATATATGAAGCGAATGCGCATATCAGTAATACGCATATGCCTACAGGTATTTCTATATAGATTGGTAAGACGGGATTGATGTTTTCAAAGACGATACCTGACCAGTTGAGATAGTAGTTATAAATATCGTAATTAAAGAATAATACTAAGACAGAACCAGCGATAAATCCGATGATTGTGAAGAAGGTATTATCTCTAAATTTGTTTAATAAGAAGGTCATCACTTTACTGACGAGTACTACACCGATGAGGCATCCTAATCCAAAACAGCCGATAACCCCTAAAAGAGGGCCAGCCATCGACCAATTGCCGTGGACACATAAAGATGCCCATTCTTTGGCAGAATCGACTAATGGGCGGTAAAAACCGATAACTAATAAGATTAAGGAACCGGATAGACCTGGGACTGTTAAAGCAACCGCTGCTAAAACGCCGACAGGGACTAGAACTAAATATAACCACCAGTTGTGATTGATATCAGCGAATAAGCCACCGATATTGAATTTATCACCAAAAGCGACTGATAAAACTCCTAGTGCTATAACAAATAAAGCACCGGTAATAATTAAAACAATTTGTAATTTATTAGGTTTAATGCCTTTGACTTTATCAGTGATACTAGGGAAGGAACCGATTAAGAATCCGGCGAATATACAAATTAAGACGAACATCAAATGCTCAAAAGCTAAAGAGAATAAAAAGATACAAGGTATGACTGCAGCGATAATTCCTAAGAGAATCGGTAGAAGCACCATGAAGGAATAACCAAATTTCTTTCTGAAGGAATTAACCGCGGAGATGATATCTTCGTAAACATTAAAAATGACAGCGATAGCGGCCCCACTGACACCGGGGATAGCGGCACCTGTACCAATTCCCATTCCTGCTAAGAATCTTTTTAAGAATTTCATAGTGATAATATTATATTTAATTTAACGTTATTAAACAAATATACAAGAAAACGTGTATAATATTTAAGCGCTTATGAAACTATTTATTGGCTTAGGTAATCCCGGAAAGAAATACGAACATACACGTCACAATATGGGATTTGATGTGATTGACTTATTCGCCGACTTATCACAAATAGATGTCGATAAGGAAGTTTTTCATGGCCTTATGGGTCGTGGAACTGCTTTAGGTGAAGATGTCATGTTATTTAAACCAACCACATTTATGAATCTTTCTGGCACTGCTGTTAGAGAAGTCATTAATTATTTCAAAATACCATTAGAAGATGTCGTGGTCATCTTTGATGATATGGCGTTAGAACCCGGCAAAATTAGATTGAGACTCGATGGTTCTTCCGGTGGCCATAAAGGCATGCAAAATATTATCGATCTATTAGGCACTAATGAGATTAAACGCATTCGCGTAGGCATTGGTGAACCAGGTGAAAATGATAATATCGATTATGTTTTATCTAAACCAGTTGATGAAGAAAGAGAATTGATCCAAGATGCGATTAAAAATGCTGTTGAAGCATTAAAGGAGATGCTAAAGTCTAATTTCGACCGAGCGATGAGCAAATTCAACTAAGGAGGATAGTTATTGAATCTATTTGACAAGTTGAAAAATAGTAAATCCACCCCCTCCCTCTCTGCGAAAAGGGGGAATTTTGTCGTGGATGATTCCATTGGAATCTCCTTATTAACCGCGCTTAATTATTTTGAAAATAAAGATAGATATTTATTAATAACTTCTAATTTATATAAGGCTCAGGAAATCTATTCTTTGATATGTTCATTTATCGATGAGAAAGATGTTTTATTATTTCCTGCCGATGAACTCATTCGCGCGGAGACTTTAGCCCAGACCAAAGAGATGGTCGCTCATCGTTTATTCGTGTTAAATGAGTTAATTAATAATCGCGGAAGAATCGTCATCGCTAATATAGCTTCGGCGACAAGATATTTACCGAGTCCAGAATTATTTAAAGAGAATACGATTGATTTAAAAGTCGGTGAACATTACGACATCAGAGATATCAAAAAGAGACTTATTAAAGCGG
>JAEEHE010000103.1 GCA_016280685.1 Caryophanales bacterium | reverse complement strand
CTCTTCTAGAAAACAGATTTTTGAAATGCTCACTAATCTATTATCTAATACTGCTTTATTATATAAAGATTCTATAATTCCCGAAGATAACCCCAATATAACAAATATAAGTTTTATTGTTAAAAATCCTCACGCGATTGTCACCGCGAATGATGTGAAACTTGAAAGTGATGATCAAGGCATTTATCACGCTACTCTAACTATGGAAGCTCCGGAATTACATATCAAAGTTAAAGTCGGTGAAAAGACTAGTACTTATGTCCGTAGAATGATGTCCACTAATAGTGTTCTTACTTCATTTGAAAATGGAAATGAATATATCCAAGTTGACCGTATCGCGACCAGTGAAATAAGTGAAGAAAAAGTAAAGACTGGATCTAAGTCATTAAAGGTTACCTTAAACGGCAATGCGAGAACTGGTTATAATCCTTCCTTTGCGGTTAGCACTTCCGGTATAAGCAATTTGAAGAAAATTTCTGAACTCTCTTTAAACATCTTTATGGTGGATGAAGTTGGTGATAATTATAAGGTCGAAATACAAGCCTCTAGTGGCACGACTTTAATCTATAACACAAAAGTTGGTCACTCCTATCTCAAACAAGGATGGAACAAAATTGATATAAATATCTCGCAAACCGTGCGTGATTTAGAAGATTTATTTGAATTCCGCTTCTATTTCCCTAATCAATTAGATGGTAGTGGAACTCCATTTGGAAGAACTCTATATATCGACGATATCTCTTATCGTTTATTAAATAATTTTGTTGATTCTAATACCGAAGAAAAAGGTGAAATCATCGTCGCTAAAAATAACGATGAGATTTATCAAGGCACCAGCGTTAATCTCAATCATGAAGGTGAAGATGTTAGCAATGTGATTGAAGAGATTAATGGAGAACGTTATTTAATGCTCGGTGACTTTGAAACCTATAATCAAGTCGCACAAATTAAATTCGCCCATAATTTTGGAAATATCGACTATGTTGCGGAAGAAGGAAAAGTGACCCATGGTAATAAGGCTTTGAAGATGGAAATCGTCGGTCGTGGTGAATCTTTACGTAAACTCGATCCGATTATGACTTTCTTTACCACTCATCAATATTTCCAAAAAGGTAATTTCGATGATATTGACTATTTAGAGGCTGATTTCTTTAATGCGATGGATTATGATGTCAACCTTCGTTTTTCCACTAATCCAGCGACATATTTTTCTAAAGATACACTCGTATCTCATTTCTCCTTAAAACCGGGTATGAATCACATAGTGATAGATTTGTCAGTATTCAAACAGCAGACAACAACATTTAGTTATCTAGGTTTTATCTTTGATAGAGGTGAATTCTTCAATGAGAATCGCATTATTTATATGGATAATTTCCGCGCGCATTTTGCATAGGAGGGATTAACTATGAAAAGTAATAAGACATGGTTAAAAATAGGAATTGTTAGCTTACTCGTTTCCTCTTTTGCAGCTCTTGGTGGAATATCTGAACAAACCTATAAACCCGCTAAAGCAGCAGAAAAAGAAATTATTTATTTCAACATTAATAGTAGTGGCGCTTATAACCAAAATATCATCATTTTAAATGTTGATGTTGATTTGCCACACACCAATGTTAATTTACCAGTTTTATATAACGGTAATTACACTAACTTTTGGTTTAATTATTCTAGTGAGACAAATATTTGGCTTACTTGGTCTGGTCATTGTCCACTTGGTACTACTCAATATCAGCATTATCGTATCGATGCTGGAACTGTCTATTATGAGAACAGTACCACCAAATATGTTTTAAGACATGACTATAACCTTTGGTGGACTGGTCATTCCGGTGGTGGCGCCAATTTCGATATGGTCAAACAAGAAAGCGTCCCTTCCTTTAAAATCACTGGATATGATGGACAACGTATCGATAATGGTTATTGGCATATGCAGTTCACATATGAAAAAGAAGCTAATGCTAAATCTATTAATACATGGAACGCCGCTCCTTTCTATGAATCAGAAGCTAATGATGAATTTACTTTATATGACTGGAATACCAAGGATGTCAATGGCAATATCTGCCATGGCGCTGACACATTAAATACAAGTGAAACATCAGGTATTTGGTATGTGAGAATTCCTCATGGCATCTTTACTGATGCAGCAGATGGACAAGATGGAAAAGCTCGTTCCTTCTATTATCCAAGAGGAACCATTTTCGGTGGTTTTGTTACGGGATATCCTATCTATTTAGAAAATGATATTTATTTCGACTACAACGGATATAGTTTTGTTCCAGAAGTCTACGATAGTTTACATCCGATGGAACACCATCCGGCGAAATGTGGTCATCCTGGGAATGTTGATTATTATTCTTGTAAAAGACATGAAGGTGAATATTACAAACTAGTTGATGGAGAATATGTCTCTATTAGTGAAAATGAAATCTTTGTTGATGTCAATCACCAGTTAGGACAATTAATCCCTGAGGTGCCTTCTACTTGCACAACTTATGGCACAAAAGCCCATTATATTTGTGAATTATGTGGTTGTTACTTCGTTGAAGAAAACGGCCAATATGTCGAAGTGGAGGAAGAAGATTTAATTATTCCTGCACATCATACATATCAACATGTAAATGCTAGAGAAGCTACCTGTACAGAAAATGGCATGAAAGAACATTATCATTGTGAAGTATGTAATAAATACTTCATCTTCACTAATGGTGAATATGTTGAAGTTGATCCCGATGATTTGGTGATACCCGCTCATCACGTCGTGGAAATTATTCCTGGCAAAGAAGCCACTTGCACTGAAAGCGGATTAACCGAAGGGCAAAGATGCTCTAAGTGTGGCGAAGTAATCGTGGAGCAACAAATTATCGAACCGCTAGGACATCGTTATGGTGGTTGGATATTAAGTGATGAAAACGAAACATTATTAATTTATCGTGAATGCGATAGATGCCATGAACGCGAAGAAGTTTTGGTCAATAACGAAAATGGTTTCTCTTATCAAGTCGTAGAAAAACCGACCTCTAGCAAGACCGGAAAAGGAATGTGGCATAGTGATATTTATGGTGATTTCTATGTTGTGATTCCTGTGGTAGAAACTACTAATAAAGGATTATCTACAACAATTCTTGTTTCTATTATTGTTGGTGGTTCTATAATAGCGTTATCTATTGCAGCCTTCTTTATATTAAAGAAGAAATTACTAAAGAAATAAGATCTCGTTTTTAATAAAATCGGTTAGGCATCAATCCTAACCGTTTTTTATTATTTAGTTTTCTTTCTAATAATGAACCATAACACAAATATCATTTGAAGAGGTATGCCAATAAGGAATATCGGCCATATATTACGTCCTGGTTCCGAGAAGAATAAGAAATGTAAATAGGTCGCTGCGATTAATGTCCAAGCAAATACTGTCCACGCGACAAACGATAGAATTCTATTTCTTTTAAAGAATATAAAGTTCAGCACCATGGTAATAAATGCAGTCGCAGAAACAGCCCAAACAAACATTACCCAATAAGGTTTTTGCTGTTCTCTAAAAATCATCGGATAGACAAACATAAAAGTAGCTATCATCCAAATGATTAAACCTATTAGGCAAGAAGTTATGATTCTATTGATAAAAATAGTTTTTTCTCTTCTATCATCAACAACAGGGGTAGCGATATTTTCTTCATGAGTAAGGTAGTCAATTGTGACTCCATAAAAATCGCAGAGTTGCTTTAAAGTTTCAAGGTCCGGAAGGGTTGCACCTTGCTCCCATTTGGAAACAGCTTTATCCGAATAATTAAACTTTTCCGCCAGTTCAATCTGAGTTAATTTCTTGGCTTTTCTAAGAGATGATAAATTTTTTCCAACAATTAATTTTAAGTCTTCCATAATTCTCGATATTCTTATTTTAGCAGTAAAACTGCATAAAAAAAGCATAAATTCTCTTTTTTGGAGAGTTGGAGAAATAACTCTCAAAACGCGATACGCCTGAATAGTGTACATTTTTTGCTCGCCCGTGTATAGTGTATAACGCTATGGGAAGAAAGAT
>JAEEHE010000102.1 GCA_016280685.1 Caryophanales bacterium | reverse complement strand
CCCACGTTAGCGCGTGGTACATATTGGATGAGACAAGGTCATATCTTCGCTTCTCCATTCTATTACATCGATTATACTTTAGCCCAAGTAGTGGCCTTCCAATTCTTCTTAGAAATGAGAAAAGATCATGAGAAAACCTGGAAAAAGTATGTTAAATTATGTAAATTTGGTGGACAAGCTCCATTCGTTACATTACTCGAACATAACAAATTAAGAAATCCATTTGTCGATGGTAATGTCAAGAAAGTGATTCAACCATTAGAAAAGATTTTGAAGGAATTTGATACTTCTAAATTCTAGTAGTGGAACAATAAAAAATGCATATCACGCGATATGCATTTTTGTTTGCTTTTAATTTAATAATTAATTCTCAGCGATATCAAGAACGACACCTAAGCCACCGAGCAAGGCAGCGAGACCGCCACAGCTACCAGCAACGATAGGAGCAAATCCGAATTTCACTTTTTCGAGAACTAAGCCGTTATCACTAGCGAAGTTATTTCTTAAGAAGAACACTAAGAAGACACCGACGATAATGGCAACAACACCTAAACCGGTAACAACTGCGGAAAGGATATCGTGTTCTTTGAAATAAGGAATGATCGCGGCTAATAAGATGATGATTGCACCAACACCTAATAAGATGTAGCCGACTAAACCGGAAGTGACACCGTTATAGTAATCTGCGTAGGTAAATTTACCACCGATTAATGCGTTGAAGTTAAGAACTTCTTTATGATTAGATGCCCATATGACTGTGACTTGGTTAAAGAACATCATCACGACACCAACGATTGCTAAGATAGCAGCAACGAATTTTAAATACTTTCTCATACTAATACCTCGTTATCTTTAATATAATAGCCACACATCTTTATTAATTTCAATAAAAAAAGCCATCAATGATGACTTTTAATATTTATTTTGGTGCGCGAGATGAGAATCGAACTCACACGGGAATACCATACGCCCCTCAAACGTACGCGTCTACCAGTTCCGCCACTCGCGCAACTTTTCGTGATTGATAATTCTATGAGATATTTATGCAAAAAACAAGATTAAATAATCTTTCGACTGTAAAAGACAATGTTTATTGATTGCTTTCGACTTGCTTCGGTTCTTTATAAAGGATGTATTTTCTCGTGAAATAATTAAAGACTAAACCGACAAGAGTCTTGATACAGAAGCTGATGAAATACGCCCAGAAGAGACCTTGCCCTAAGAACTTAATGCCATGTTCTTTAATTAATTCCATGACTGATAAATTGACGATATTGTATTCATTACCCCAAGCCGATACGATGACTAAATTACAAAGTAGCATCGCTCCTATGCTTAATAGCATTGCGCATAAGGATAACACAATAAATAGTGTGATAAACATTTTGGATTTGGTCTTCACATCTTTATCGACATTTTGATAGACCCAAAAGGTAGAGATTAAATAGTTAACTACGACACCAAAAATAAAACCAATAGCAGTAGAAATAATAGTGACCCAAATCTCCGATAAATGATTATGAAGAAGGAGAACCACTAATTGGCAGAACAAATAATCGGTTAAAGCGGCAGCGACACCGCACACTAAAAAGCGAAAGAGTTCCCAAGTTCTACTAGTTTTACGATCTGACATAATTAGAATAATCCTGAAAGAATACCTTGAGCGGCTAAAGCAATTAATAGATAAACTATTAAACTAACAACATCAACAATAGTAGTTAAAATTGGCTGAGCAATAATTGCAGGGTCTTTCTTTAATGCCGCAACACTTAATGGTAAAACAACAGCCACGCATTTTGATAAGAAAGAACCAACAAATAAAGTAATAGCAACAATACCTGAAACAGCAAATGTATTCATTGCAAAATAACCGGCGTCTTTCCATACAAGTCCATTCCAAATAGTTGGGATAGTGTCATTAAAATGCGACAAGAATTCCGCTTTGTCATTGGTAACAATACCAGTATATTGTTCGATTGTGAACCAAATAAAACCGAATGTGGCAACACAGGCCGCTACGATAACAGCGGTGAGAGCTTCCTTTCCTAAAATCTTCCAGAAATCTTTCGGTCCAAATTCTTTAGTTCCTAACCCACGAATCATTAAGGCGATGGTTTGCCCACCGGTATTTCCGCCGGTATCCATTAATGTAGGAACAAAGCAAATTAACACGGGAATTACAGAGAAAACCTTTGTTTTTTCGATTTTATCTAATGCCATAGTGGTGAAAGTGCCTAAGATGATAAGGATGACAATCCATGGGATACATTTAACCGCCATCTTCCATGCAGGAGTATCGAGATAGGAATCTTCTAATGGAGCTACGTGACTTAAAGCGGCAACGTCTTCGTTAGCTTCTTCCACGATGATGTCGACGACGTCATCGATGGTGATGATACCGACGATTTTATCTTCTTTATTTAATACCGCCATTGCTGTTAAGTCGTATCTCTTAAATTTGTTAGCGACATCTTCTTGGTCATCGTTAACATGACAAGAAACAAAGTCTCTATCCATGATATCTTCTAATGTTTCATGGTCTTTAGCGAAGATTAAATCATCCAAGCTAACTGTACCGACGAGGTTTCTTTTGGCGTCTCTAACAAAGATGGTGTAGACAGTTTCTGCATCCTTACCTTTTTCTCTAATTTGCTTAATAGCATCTTTCACTTCCACGGTGTTCTTCATCTCTAAGAACTCAGTGGTCATGACACTACCAGCGGTGTTCTCTTCGTAATTCAATAATTGGTTGATGTCTTTACGCATTTCTGGAGAAGCAACGCGTAAAACACGGGACACCATATTCGCAGGTAAGTCTTGTAAGGTATCGACGATATCGTCGGTATAGGATTCTTCAAGAAGTTTAATTAAGTCTTTATCTGAGAAAGCATTAATAATCTTCTCTTGTTGTTCACTGGAAAGCTCAGCGAATAAGTCGCCGGTATATTCACTAGAGATAACTCTAAAGGGATATAGTAAAACTGAGACTTCTTCAACGTCATTTAAAACTTCCGCGATATCGATAGTCGGAATCGTTTCAAATAATTCTCTAAGAACATTAACTTTTTTGTTCTTAATCGCATTGATAATTAAATCTTTGACTTGAATTTCGCTCATTTTCTTTCCTCTCAATAATTGTGCCTTCAAAAGCAAAATGATTTCAATACTAAATTGAAAAAGAAAAAAATATCTTAAGCGTTTATATACACATTTAGTTGTTATTTTGATAAAATATGAAACGCATTAAAAGAAGGAAAACAAAATGAGAGAAATTTTAGTTGAAACAAGTGCAAGACATGTCCATGTCACACAAGAAACATTAGAAGTATTATTCGGTAAAGGCGCTGAACTTGAAGTGAGAGGCACCTTAAGCCAACCTGGCCAATTCGTCAGTAAACAAAGAGTGAATGTTGTTGCCTATAAATTAGATAAAGCTACTGGTCAAAAAGTAGAAGCCGTCTTAAAGAACGTTTCCATCTTAGGTCCATGTCGTAAACAAAACCAAGTCGAATTATCCGCGACTGACGCTAGAAGCATCGGTATTGCCGCTCCTATTAGAGAAAGCGGTGACATCAAAGGTAGTGGTGCTTGTAAATTAGTCGGTCCTTGTGGTGAAGTCGAATTAAGCGAAGGCGTTATCGTCGCTAAGAGACATATCCATATGACTCCTGCTGATGCCGAAGAATTCGGAGTGACCAATGGTCAAATCGTTAAATTAGAATTAAATACACCGGAAAGAAGTCTAATCTTCGGTGATGTCGTTATTAGAGTGAGAGATGACTTTGCATTAGCGT
>JAEEHE010000101.1 GCA_016280685.1 Caryophanales bacterium | reverse complement strand
TTCTTTAAAGAGAACATCAAAGCTTCTTCATATTTTAGATGTCTTAATGCTTGTCTAACCTGTTCAGGATTCTCGGGGAAATGCGCCCATTTCATCGCTAACCATTTCCGACATAATTTATATTTGATGAGATAGTCATAAGGAATTAAAGAAGCGACTTTACCATCAATCTCTATAAGAGACTTCTTAACGAGATTAGAAAATAAATGGTTTTCATATCCTTGTGGTAAAGAATAAACAGGTTTAATTCTTTCATTTATAGGAATCTCACCTTTATACATATTGATAAAGTCGATTTCACCGCGTTTCCGGTTATAAATACCCACCAAGGTGAATTTATCCATGAGATTCATATTCTTGGCTAAATAAGGGCGATTAAAGGCCACTACGCGGAAGTAATTGCGGTTGACGCTCATGAAATCGAAAGTGGTAATGGATAATTTCTTATTTTGTGTGACTTTCGGTAAAGAGATAATCTTTCCGAGAATCACCACTCTTTCTTTATCCAATAAATCTCTCTCACGTGTATAATCAAAATTCTCATATCTTCTCGGGAGATGATTAATCACATCGTAGTAACTAAAGATACCCATGAGACTGAGATATTTATTTAAACGATCGGATTTGGTTAATTTATCTTTCATTACTTTAATTATTATTAAAGATAATAAAAATAGCAAACCAATTTGATTTGCTACGATTATTTTTGAGACAACTATCTCTTAATGAGCTTTTCTGATCTTACCTTTTAAGGAATGGACACGGATGGAACCATCTTGTGATTTCGCTAATTTCTTGGCAAAGACGATGGCTTCAGCTTGGGTATTAAATAATTTAATAGCCTTTTTACCATTCGCGAATTTGACTTGCCATTTCTTATCTTCTCTTTTAGAGATGTGATAGATACGAGGACCGGTATAACCAGTCTTAATGATTTCGTTAACTTCGTTTTGATCTTCTTCAGTAACTTCGACAGTTTCTTGCACTTCCACTTCTTCGGGAGTGGTTTCTTCTTTAGAAACTTCTTCACCGATAAAGATGAGATAAACGATTCTATTTAATAACCATAAGAGCATGGAAAATAAGAATCCCACAACGATAAATCCTAAGATTAAGACAACAATTAACCAAATTTCTAATTTGGATGTATCCATAAAGACATAAGGCGCACCATTCCAAATGCTCGCATCAATCAAGCAAATTGGAACTGCATAAGCCATATACACTAATAAGTGAATTGGGCCAAAAGCAAATGTCTTGAAGGGGCATTTCTTATCTAAATCAAAGAAGATAAAGGAGGCGATAATCGCTAAAGGAGCGACATAGTGATGACAGATATTATTCCAAAATAATGTATCGGCAGGAGTTAAATTAGCTAAGGACGTATATTGTAAATATCCGACAACTGTCGCAAAAGTAATTAAGGCACTGACAGAGGTAATTAAACGGAGAACAAAGATACCGATTGGTAAGATGGCATCTTCTTTCTTTTTAATAAAGCCATCGATGCAATAACCGATAGAGATTAAACCAGTAAAAATAATTAAAACATTAGTGAATAACGTAAAGAATTTCGCAAATAAAACTGGTCCTTCATCAATAAAGGATTGTTTGATTAAGACCATACCAGTAATCGCTGCGATAACAGCGAGAAGGTTTAAGACTAAGGAAATTATTTTACGCACTTTCATAAATAATTATTCTACTCCCACTAAGAATGAATAGACTGGTTGTTGACCGATATGTAAATCTAAGTCTAAATCGCTATATTCTTTAGCGATATATTCTTTAATTTGTTCGACTTCTTCTTCAGAAACACCTTCTCCGACGATTAAGGTAATTAAAGAGGAGAAATCATCAATCATCTTCGCTAATAAGGATTTTAAGACGACTAATTTGTCTTTATCATCCGCAACGATTTCTTTTTCCATAATAGCGATGAAGTCATCTTTCTTCACGTGAACACCATTGATTTCGCTATCTCTAATCGCAAAGGTGACTTCGCCAGATTTAACATTAGTTAAAGCAGCCTTCATTTCTTCGAAGTTTTCTTCTGGAGATGCTTCGTTATTGAACATAATAGAGGAGGAAATACCTTGGAGAATGGTCTTGCTAGGAATGACATAGACATTCATCTCTTCATCTTCCACCATCTCACTGGCTTGGCTTGCCGCCATCACGATATTGGAGTTATTGGGGAAGATATAAACATTCTTCGCGTTCGCGTGTTTAATCGCTGCTAAGAAGTCTTCGCTAGATGGGTTCATTGTTTGTCCACCTTTAACGATTTCGCTAACACCGATTTCTTTAAAGAATTCATCGATACCAGGACCACTACTAACAGCGATTAAAGCGTATTCACTCTTTTCTTTAGGAGCTTCTTCGGGTTCGGGGATCAAATCGGTATGAGCATCTTCTGGTGATAAGGCACCAGTCGCTAATTGGTGATGTTGTTCGGTCATATTCTCAATTTTGAGTTTTAAGAATTCACCGAATTGTTGTGCATAATTTAAGACGTGACCAGGTGTTAATGTATGAACGTGAACTTTGACGATATCTTCATCTCTCACGACCACTAAGGAATTACCATGGCTGTTTAAGATATTGGTAAATCTCTTTTCATTAAATGGTTTCTTCACGGTGTCTGGACCTAAGGACATAATGAATTCTGTACAATAACCGAATTCATCTTCTTCCATAGAAGCACCGGCAGCGATAATGGGATTCTCGGCATCTGTAGCAGTAGCTTGGCTTCTTTCGATAAAGTTACCTTGGGCAGCGGCTAACATACCTTCGTAGATATAAATTAAACCTTGTCCGCCACTATCGATAACGCCAACTTCTTTTAAAATTGGTAATAATTCAGGGGTTCTCTTTAAGGATTCTTTGCCTTCCTTAATGAGGTATTCCATACATTTTTCGATAGAGAAATTAGCTTTTACATTATCATGTAAATATTGGCAAGATTCTCTAACAACTGTGAGGATAGTACCTTCCACAGGACGAATAACTGCTTTATAAGCGACTTCCACGCCTTTTTGCCAAGCTTCGGCAAATTCTAAAGCGTTAGCTTCTTGTTTGCCTTCTAAACCTTGGGAAAAACCACGGAAGATCTGACTGGTGATAACACCAGAATTACCTCTGGCACCCATTAATAAGCCACGTGAAAAAGCCTTAGCGATTTCATAGGCATCAGAGTCAGAGCGGTTTTGAATTTCTTTAGCCCCACTGGTCATAGTGAGGTTCATGTTCATACCAGTATCACCATCAGGGACTGGGAAAACATTGAGAGCATCAACTTCTGGATAATGATTATAGAGGTTGTTGCCACCTGAAATTAGCATTTGTTTCAGGGTTTGACCATTAATTGTTTTCATAACTTCTTTTAGCGGAGTTCACAAACGTAAACGTTGACTTCCCGGCACATTTTTGGATACTTTTTGTTAAGAACAAACCAAATACTTTTTTGGCATTCTCTTAAAGCTTCAGTAATCTTAATTTCCTGCGCCAATACTAAGTAAATGCTTACAGCAAAGGTATTGTCGGAGCGTTTGGTCACGAAAACACCTTTCTCCATTTTTCCTTTCTTGGTTATTTTGGAGATGAGATCAACTTCATCTTTGGTCACAATAGCAAGCACACCATAACTCTTGCAGGCGGTTTGTTCTACAAGCTTTATGATTTCTTCGGTTTTAATATTCAAGCTATTGCTCTTATTGTTTTTTTGTTCCATAAGTTAGCCTTTTTAAGGGCAAAGTGTATTGTATATGTTTCACTCATATATGTCAAGCGCACATACATATACGCAAGACTTGAAAAATAAAAAAACTTCTCATGAAGAGAAGACTTTTTAAAAACTCGGATCAATTTTGTGCGCAACTTGATACGCTGGGATATCGAAGAATAAAGATGAGACAAATCCCACCGCGATCATGACAGGTATCGTTTTTGCGCAGTCGAGGAAATATTGCCCAATTGGATATCCAGGTGCGTAAATCAATCGATTAATCAAATAAGACAAAGGTGAAAGTATTAGAGAATAAATGACAGAGCCAATGAATGTCGCATGACAACGGTAGGATAAATTATTCGTATACGTTTCGTTAGCGACACCGAACAACGCGGTAAACCATTTTCCGATATGCATGAGAGGAACGAAGAGACCTATAGCAATAGCTATAGGAAAAGATATCGCATAATTCACAAAAACATCAGGGACCACCACTCTAAAACCACCGTTGGTTAAAAACTGCGCAGTCAATGTGAGTGTGGCAGTAACAGGTATGTTAATCAAAAAAGTGTAAACGACACTGCTTTTAGTAATCTTCATTATTTCTTTTCTTCTTTTATTTTATCATCATAACGAGAATCGTAGATGTGTAATAAAGTATAGAATGAACCAACACAGTCCGCGTAGGTAATAATCATATGGTTACCGAAATTATCTTTAAATAAAGAGATAAAACCATTTTCATCCGGTTCCACTTCTATCTGGGTACGGCAGTAATTTGGTAAGGATAGATTTCTTTTAATCGTGCCGTAGAAAGATACGGAATCATCACACTTTAAAGATGGAGCTAATTTGACGACGGAAATCTTGCCTAAAGGCATTTCGCCTTTAATCCCAATACCTAAACCACTTTCAAAATGTGTGGTTAATGTGTATTTTTGGGTCATATTAAGGGGCAAAGTGCAATGTGCGAATAAAATAGTGTTTCCTTTTAAATCGACGTTAGAAGGATTGGTTTGGAATGATGGCATGCCCGTTAAAGATCTCACAAAATACATCGTTAATAAAGAAGGGACATCTCCTTCACAAGCTGCGGTAATTCCTTCTTCATTTAATAAACCAAAAGCTAAGCAAGCGGTGTTTTTATAAGGGGCTAATAAATCGAAGCATCTTAAGGTTAAACCGGATAAGTTATAACGTTTGATAATTCTCTTTAAGGCAGAATAGAAATATAACGCGCCATCTAAGGTTTCTTTATTTTTAAATTTCTTTTGTAATTGTTCGTAATGAGGAACGTCATCCAAGACATTTTTCTTTACTTCAATTTCTAATTCTTTCATAGGAATATCAATTAAATTGATATTATATTTATCTTTGACTAAAGAATAATCCACTTTCGAAGAGATGAGCCAGTCACTAGGTGTGCCGATAACACCGAGGTTGGTGTTATCTATAGATTTCATCGCGCCGAATAAAGAAGAAGCTCCTTTAATACCATCGGCGATCTGCTCTTCCGTTCCCACTAAAAGGAGGGAATCTTTACCTTGCTGATTGATATAGGTTTTAATCTCTAAAGAAGCGGGTAAAGAATTATTCTTGCCATTAGAAAGAATAATGATGGGATCTTCTAATTCATCATAGATTTTCAAGAATTCGGTTTCTGATCCACCGCTTTCCACAAAGACGATGGAAAATGTTGCTTCTTTATCATTTTCCACTAATAGCAAATCATCATCCATGAGTTCGTTATTGAGTTCATCAATAAAAGCGTCGTTCTCTTTGATCATCTCTTTATTGTTATCGTGCAAGGCACTTCTTAATCTAATGACATTAATTTTCATAATTTTCCTCAGCAAATGTATTATAGCAAACAACTATCTTTATCTTCATTATTAATATTAATAATATTCTTATGATTTTAATAAACGGTATCCATATCTCTTTCTATAGAGAATGATAAATAATAAAGTCATCGCCATCGATAAGAATTCAGCGACGATAATGGAAAACCAGATACCATCGACGCCCATAAATAAAGGAAAGATAAAAACACTACCTAATTGAAACACTAAAGTGCGACAAAAAGAGATAATGGCACTGATAAGGCCATTATTAAGCGCGGTGAAAAACGATGACCCGAACATCGAAAATCCCGCAAAGAGATAACAAAAGGAATAAATCATCATCGCTTTGGTTGTTAATTCATGAAGTTCGGGATAATCATTCGCAAAGATATAACTAAAGGGTTTAGCTAAAGCTAAAGATAAGACGAACATCAATATACCCGCACTAGCAATAATGATAAAACTCTTATTTAAAATATTAGTTAATTCATCTTTATTTTGGGCTCCAAAATTAAAACCGATAACGGGAGCGATACCGACGGAATAACCGATAAATATCGCGAAGAAAACGAAGCACACATAAGCGATTATGCCGTAAGCAGAGACACCATTCTCACCGATATATTTTAATAATTGAATATTAAAAACAATCGTGACGATGCTTCCGGAAACATTAGAGACAAATTCACTCATCCCATTAATCGCGCTTTGAGCGACATCACCAAGATGGAAATGGGGTTTTCCTAATCTCAAAAGATTAGATTTATTAAATCTAAAATATATTATCGGGCCCACTGTCGATATGAGCATCCCACTTAATGAGGCTGTAGCAGCGCCCATCACCCCTAATTTAAAGACACCGATTAATAAATAATCGAGGAGCATATTAGTGAGACCACTCACTAAAGTGAATAAAAAACCATGGAAGCTCTTCTCATTTACCGAGAAGAAAGGATGGAAATATCCTTGCATGATATATAGGAAAACTCCACCGATCATAATCCTTCCATAAAGGGTAGCGTTATCAATCATTTCTTTGGTAGTTTCAATAGAATTAATCTTGGCAAAACCTTCGCTGATAGGTCTGACTAAAAAGAAGAAAAGTATTGATAAAATCACACCAATTATAAATGTAGCGTAGGTGATTAAAGAGAAAGTTTGATTTGCATCTTCTTTATTTCCTTCTCCGAGTTTTTTACTGACTAAAGCACTTCCTCCCGCGCCGAACATAAAGCCAATACAGGCCACAATCATAACGACTGGAAATATCAAATTCACTCCCGCAAAAGCGCTACTACCGACATAATTAGAAATAAAAAAACCATCCACTATCCAATAAATTGATGTAAAAAGCATCATCAATATGGGAGATATCGTGAATCGGAATATTTTTCTAAATGTGAAATGATCGGAAAGATGAATCTTATTCATGTGTAAAATTATAGCAATTTATTAAATATTAAAGTAGATAATAAAAAAAGCCCGGCGGCTCGCTATTTTGTCCTTGCGGATATCTTCGCCACTACGGTGCTTAACTTCTGTGTTCGGGATGGGAACAGGTGTGTCCACCGCGCCATCGCCACCAGACTTTTTTTAGAGAGTAAATTGTTCTCTCAAAACTAGATATTATCACATGCGTTCTTTCTTGTTAACCAAAACCTTAAATTTTATTTTTCATTATTTTTTACTCAGTAAAAATTTTAAGAAATTAAGTCCTCGTTCTATTAGTAT
>JAEEHE010000100.1 GCA_016280685.1 Caryophanales bacterium | reverse complement strand
TCTTCTGCAAACCAGGCGAAGATTTAAAATGGTTTGACTATTGGAAGAAGTATTGTTTAGATTTTGTTGATTCTTTAGGAATCAAACCTGAAAATCTCCGCTACAGAGATCACGAACAAGCCGAATTAGCATTCTATTCTAAAGCTACAACCGATATCGAATATTTATTCCCCTTCGGTTGGGGCGAAGTTTGGGGCATCGCTGATCGTACCGATTACGATTTAAAGAGACACATGCAATATAGTGGTGAATCTTTAGAATACTTAGACCCTGAAACTAATGAGAAATATGTTCCATATTGTATTGAACCTTCTGTCGGTCTCGATAGATTGGTTTTAATGACATTATGTAATGCTTATGATGAGGAACAAGTTGGTGACAACGATACTCGTATCGTTATGCATTTAGTTCCTGCCGTTGCTCCTTACAAAGCAGCCGTCTTACCATTAAGCAAGAAACTCGAAGAGAAAGCTAAAGAAGTGGAACAACTCCTTTGCAAATATATGAATGTCGTCTACGACGACACCGGTAGTATCGGTAAGAGATACCGCCGTCAAGATGCCGTTGGTACTCCATATTGTGTCACAATTGACTTCGATACATTAGAAGATAATGCGGTCACAGTGCGTGATAGAGATACCATGGAACAAGTTAGATTACCAATTGAAAAGCTTGTCGAATACTTAAATGATAAGATTTTCTATTAGTCTATATTTAGTATATTTTTAGTAGATTTAACAAAGTTATATGCCATTAGACCAAAAATTAATTGATGATGTTTTAGCGCATGCTGATATCGTGAGAATTATCTCTAGTTATATCAACTTGACAAAGAAGGGTGCCAACTATTGGGGACTCTGTCCTTTTCATGATGACAATAATCCTTCTTTATCCGTGAGTCCTGAAAAACACATCTTCACTTGTTGGGTTTGTCACACAAGTGGTTCCGCTATTACATTCGTTCAGAAGATTGAACACATCAGCTTCTTTGAAGCTCTTAAGAAAGTTGCGGACATGAGTGACTACCATGATCCTCGTTTAGAAGGAATGGCGAGAACTAAACCCGTCGATGAAAAGAAAGCGCCTTTGCTCAAATGTTTAAGTGACTTAACTCTTTATTATCAATACGCTTTAAATACAGCGGAAGGTAAAGAAGGCTTAGATTATTTCGAAAAGAGACATATCGATGCCGCTACAAGAGCGAAATACAAATTGGGTTATGCTTATAAGAATGGCAAGGTCACATGCGACTTTTTACAAAGTAAAGGGCATTCATTAAAGACTATTGAAGATGTCGGTGTTGGCTTGTTCTCAGGCAATACTTGTATCGATAGATATCAAGGTCGTGTCATCTTCCCAATCTGTGATGCCGATGGCAATGTTGTCGGTTATAGTGCGAGAAGAATCGGTGATGGACCAGAAGCCAAATACGTCAATACAGGCGATACATATCTCTTTAAAAAATCTAAATTGTTATATAACTATCACATCGCTAAAGAGAGAGCGAGAACCGTCGGATACATTTATATCTGCGAAGGCTTTATGGATGTATTTGCTTTAGCAAAGATTGGTATTGATAGTGCAGTCGCGGTTATGGGTACAAAACTCACCGCTGAGCATATCGCTCTATTAAGAATGTTAAATGTCGAGATTAGAATGTGCCTTGATGGTGACTTACCAGGTCAAGAAGCGACCATGGAATATTCCAAAGCTTTATATAAAGCAGGATTATCAATAAGAATCGTGGATAATCAAAACAATTCACGAGATCCTGATGAGATATATAACCAAGATGGTCCTGATGCCTTAAAGACATATGTCAATAACTTAATCTCGAGAGTGGACTTCGCTCTCAACTATTTCAAAAATAGTAATCCGTTAACGACAATGGAACAGAAGAAAGCTTTGGTTAAGCAGTTCATCCCAATATTATTGGGAGCAAAAGACCAATTGGAATTAGATAGTTATCTTAGAAGGCTATCCGCAGTCACAGGATTTGAACCGGAATCAATTAGAGACTTGTTAAAGAACGCGAAGAATTCCGAAGAATATTCCAATCCGATGGAAGCGATTGCCACATTCCATCCAGAAAGAAAGGCTCTAAGGAGATTAGAGCTAGCGGAAAGAGAACTTCTCTACCAGATGCTCAATAATCCAGAAGCAGTGGAATTCTATGAGCAAAGAGTGGGCACATTCTACGATGATGTCTATAGACAAGTGGCAAATTATATCGTTGATTACGCGAAGATGACCGATGATGTTAACGCAATAAGCGTTCTCTCATCTATCGAAATGAGCGAACTAGAAAATAAACAAGAATTAATTAATGAACTCGCAAACCTCACATTAGAGGATACTCATAATAAGAATTGTTCCAAAGAATTATTAGAAAATTTATTAGCCTCCATCGACGAGGAAAAAGAGAAAATCTTTGAAAAAGATATGTTGGAACAATCTCTGAAAAATAAGGATCCTTTGGAGAAGGCCCGTATCATGGCGGAATACAACCGTCGAAAGATGAAAAAAGCGAAGAAGAAAGAAGGTAACGGAAATGGGTAGAAAAAAGAAAACAGAAGAAGTAGCAGTCAAAGAAACTAAAGCCAAAAAGAACAGCACAAAAACTGGTGTTGTTTTAAGCGCTGACGAAATCAAAACCCTTCAAGAAATCGAAAAGAAACTTTTGAAAAAAAGCAAGAAGGATGGATTCATCCTTCAAAGTGAAATATACGATACATTAAATAACTATGAGTTAGATGATGATGCCGTCGAAGAATTAATGGCCTTTTTCGCTGACAATGCTATCGCTGTTAAAACCGGCGAAGAAGACGAAGAGGAAGAAGAAAAAGAAGAAGAATTTGATGAATCCGAAATCGACTTCAGCAAAGAAGATGAACCCGATGATGACTTTTTCTCCGCTGATGGTGATGAAGACCAAGAAGCGGAAGACATCGATGTCGACCATCTCGATTTAGCCATTTCCGGTGAAGTTAAAGTTAATGACTCCGTTAAGATGTATCTTAAAGAAATCGGTAAATACGATTTATTAAAGCCATCAGAAGAGCCAATCTTAGCCAAGAGAATCCTTGAAGGTGACGAAGAAGCCAAACAAAGACTCATTAACTGTAACTTACGTTTAGTCGTTAATATTGCTAAGCATTATGTCGGTCGTGGTATGCAATTCTTAGATTTAATTCAAGAAGGTAACCTCGGTTTGATGAAAGCGGTCGGTAAATTCGACTACACCAAAGGTTATAAATTCTCCACATATGCGACATGGTGGATTAGACAAGCTATCACTAGAGCGATTGCGGACCAAGCAAGAACTATTCGTATTCCTGTCCACATGGTGGAAACCATCAACAAGATGACGAGAATCCAAAGACAACTAATTCAAGAATTAGGTCGTGACCCAACTGCCGAAGAAATTTCTGAAGCGATGGGTGGAGAATTAACTCCTAAGAGAATTAGAGAGATTCAAAGAATCGCTCTTGAACCAGTCTCCTTAGAAACCCCAATCGGCGAAGAAGACGATTCCCATCTCGGTGATTTTATCGAAGATAAGGAAAGCGAATCTCCTGTCGATTACACAACAAGACAATTATTAAAGGAAGAACTTTATTCCATCCTTGATGAACTCAATGATCGTGAAGAAAAAGTCATTCGTTTACGTTATGGCTTAGATGACCACTGTCCCAAAACCTTAGAGGAAGTCGGTAAAGTCTTTGGTGTTACTCGTGAACGTATCAGACAAATCGAAGCCAAAGCCATCAAGAAACTCAGACATCCCACAAGAAGCAAGAGACTTGGTGACTACAAGGAAAAATTATAATGATTATTTTATCGGAACGCTTATCGACCATTTATAAAATGGTTCCTAAAGGTGTGGTCGCTGATATCGGTGCAGACCACGGGAAATTAATCATCGCCTTATTTGAAGGTGGCATTATTTCTCATGGCTATGCCGTCGAAAACAAAAAAGGACCATACACCCGTTTAGTAAAAGCTTTAACGGAAAAGGGACTAGAGGAAGATATCGTTCCTTTATTTAGCGATGGCATTAGAGATTTACCGAGCTCTGTCCATACGGTTATTATTGCCGGTATGGGTGGTAGCCTTATTGTCGATATTTTAAAAAAATATCCTGGTAAGACTAAACAGATCGACACTTTAATTGTGGATGCGCACAACGCTGTTCCAAAAGTGAGAGAAGAAGTTTGCAAACTCGGCTTTATCATCGCTGATGAAAAGATGGTCAAAGAAGATGATATCTTTTATGAGATTATCAAATTCGTGAGAGCGGATATCGCTACCTATGGCGAAAACGATATCGAATTCGGCCCCATCTTAAGACAAGAAAAGAGTGCAATTTTCAAAGATAAATACGAAAGCCGCATTCATGAAATTGACAATTTATTAAATAATAAAAATCTACCCGAGAATCGCGTTGATGAGCTCAACAAAGAAAAAGAGAGGATTAAAGGCATCTTATGATTGAAATGAATGTCATTTTAAGAAAACTAGCAAAGTCTTTCCCTAAACGCATCGCGAAGATGAACCACGATCATGTCGGTTTAATGACCGGAAAGAAACCTGATAAAGTCCAAAAGGTTTTCTTATGTCTAGATTTAGACTGGGAAGTCTTACCTATGGTAAAAGAATTTAAACCTGATGTTATTATCACCCATCACCCATTTATTTATGGCACTAGAGCGATGGTTCTAAAACATGACGAGAATAGAAGAATGCTCGTGGAAGAAATCGATGGATTAGGTATCCCTGTCTATAGTTTCCACACAAACTTCGATACGGGTAAAGGCGGTATGAACGATGCACTTAGCAACGCTCTTGGTTTAAAGAACATCTATGCCCCAGTAAAAGATCCGATGATGAGAATCGGCGAACTCGAAACCCCTTTATCGGCCGTAGAATTCGCCAAAAAAGCCAAAACGGTATTTAATGTTAGCTACGCTCTTTTAATTAATAGCGGGGCGGAAATCATTAAAAAAGTCGGCATTGTCGGTGGAGGTGGCTCTCGCGGTTGGCGTCTAGCTCAAGAAGAAGGCTGTGATATTTATATCTCCGGCGACGCTCCACACTACGTGCGCAGGGATGTAGTAAACGCGCACTTTAATTATCTAGACATGCCTCATGAGATAGAAAAAATCTTCATGCCGACCATGAAAAACATTCTCTTAGATATCGATCCCACATTAGAAATAATGGCAGTGGATCATGAAAAATTGCCGCAAGTAATCTAAAGATTAATTAATTTATTATAGACCGCATCAATAATCTCTTCCGGAGTAGAAGCTCCACTGGAAATGACGATGTGGTTTTTATTTTGCACAATACTTAAGTCGAGTTTAGTTTCATCAGAAATCATCGTGGACGCAACACTAGGATGACACTGTTTAGCGATTTCTAAGAGTCTTCTAGTATTACTAGATTTCTCATCACCCACGACAATAATGAGATCAACATCATCATCAATTCCTTTAATGGCTTCTTGTCTCATACGAGTGGTGCCACATATCTCATTAACAATACGAGCATGAGGAAATGCTTCTAAAATCTCAGTGTGAATGCCTTCTAAATCCAAGAAATTCATCGTTGTTTGATTGATTACGAGCGGAGATTCGTCAAAAATATATTGGTTATTTTTTAGTATATTTTTAGTATATGGTATCACTTTCTTTGAAAGCGATAAGCACGCTTCTGCTTCCGGATGACCACTCTGTCCAATATAGATAATTTGATGCCCCTGAGTGAGATTTTCTTTGATGAGATTGATGTTATGCAAAACCTTCGGGCAAACAGAATCGTAAACAATGAGATTTTTAGCCTTAGCGATATCATCAAGCTCCTCTTTGTGTCCATGTGCAGTAAAAACGACAACCTGTCCATTAGGAATATTGTTGATATCATAAACGGTTCTAATACCTTGCTGCTCCAAATGACTCACAACAAAATTGTTGTGAACGAGCATGCCTAAAACATATACTTCTTTATCAGGATTATCTCTTCTGGCTTCTTTGGCCATCTTAATCGCATTAGAGACACCGACGCAATAAGCTTTAGGTTTGAGAATTTCTACTTTCATGGTTATTAGTCCGTTTCTATTATGGTATCATAACAATAAGTTAAATACACGAAAGAGGTATCTTATGGCTGATTATAAATTATATTTAGGAAGTCACGTCTCACTAAATAGTCCGGACTTTTATTTGGGTAGTGTGAAAGAAGCATTAAGTTATGGCTCTAACACTTTTATGTTCTATACTGGCGCACCGCAAAATAATTATCGTAAGCCTTTATCTGAATTAAAAATTCAGGAAGGAAGACAACTTATTAAAGAAGCCGGCATCGATGAAAACCATTTAGTAGTTCACGCTCCATATATCATTAATGGTGCCAACAAAGCTCGTGATGATTTATTCCAACTTTCTATCGATGTCATCACAAATGAATTAAGAAGAACTGCTGGATTTGGATGTAAGATCTTAGTTCTCCATCCTGGTGCACATGTTAGTCAAGGATACGATACAGCGGTTAGCAATTTAGCGGAATGTCTTGATAACGTATTATCAAATGATAATACCGATGTAAAAATCGCCATCGAAACCATGGCGGGTAAAGGCACGGAAATTGGTATCACCTTTGAACAGGTTAGAGCGATTATTGATCAATGCCATTATCCAGAAAGACTCGGTGTTTGCTTAGACACTTGTCATATATCCGACGCTGGTTATGATGTTCATGACGTCGATGGTGTTCTTAAAGAATTTGACAGAGTTATCGGTCTAGATAGATTATTAGTGGTTCACATTAATGACAGTAAGAATCCTCGTGGTGCGCATAAAGACCGTCATGAAAATATCGGCTATGGCTATATTGGTTATGACACTTTATATAAATACATCCATCATCCATTATTAAATGGAATCCCTAAAATTTTAGAAACTCCTTATATAAATGAAAAACCACCTTATAAGCAAGAAATCGAAATGCTTAAAGATGGTAAATTTATCGAAGGTTGGAAAGAAAAATTCTATTAGAATTTATCAATTTCTTCTTTAAGGGTCTCAAAGGCTAATGCCTCTGGGACTTTTTTAATAACTTGGTCTTTTTTGAATATTACGTATTCGTGATGACCACCGGCGATACCGATATCAGCGTTCTTGGCTTCGCCAGGACCATTGACAACGCAACCCATAACCGCAACATGAATCGGTTTATTGATTGTCTCTAGATAATCCATAACCTTTTTAGCGAGTTCCGTGACATCTACTTGAGTACGACCACAAGTGGGACAAGCGACGATTGTTGGATAATTTGGGTATAAGTCACAATCGTGTAACAATCTCTTTGCGGCGATAATCTCGTCTCTTGGATCACCAGAGATAGAAATGCGGATTGTATCACCGATGCCTTCTAATAGAAGAGGAGCCAATCCAGCAGCGGAACGAATGAGAGAAATATCTTTGAATCCAGCTTCAGTAATTCCTAAATGTAGTGGATAGGGGAATGTCTCACTCGCTAAACGATAGGCAGCGATAGTTTCTTTAACATTACTTCCCTTTAGGGAAATGACTATATCATAGAAGCCTAAATCTTCCAATATCTTCACATGTTTCTTCGCGCTTTCCACGAGTTTAGAAGCGGTATATTCAGTGCTGTAATCATGAATCTCTTTATCTAAAGAACCAGAATTAACACCAATACGGATGGGAACATGCTTTTCTTTAGCTTTATCAACGACAAGTTTGATTTTATCAATAGACCCAATATTGCCAGGGTTAATTCTCACTTTATCAACCCCCATATCCATAGCAATTAACGCTAGACGATAATCGAAATGAATATCTGCCACTAAAGGAATGGAGATACCTTTTTTAATCTCTTTGATAGCGTAGGCATCTTTCTCATCCATGACAGAGACACGCATTAAATCCGCACCCAGTTTAGCGCAGTCATTAATCTGTTTAATAATTTCAGAGACGTTCTCGGTTTTGATGTTGCACATCGATTGAATTAAAACTTTGTCCTGACCACCGATAGTTATATCTTTGATATGTATCTGTTTTGTTTGATTTCTTTTTCTCATGCCGTTATTATATCATTCGCGTTTGAAAATCACTAAAATTAATGCTTTTATTATTAAAATATACATGATAATATATTAAGCGCTAAATTAAGGAGAGTTGGTATGGCATCCAAAAAAGAAGATCGTATCTCATTAACATTAAAATGCACCGTATGTGGTGAAGAAAACTATCTCACATCGAAGAATAAAAGACATCACGCAGAACGTCTCGAACTTAAAAAATATTGTCCACGTTGCAAAAAGATGACTCTTCATCGTGAGAAAAAGAAATAATAGGCATTGCCTATTTTTTTCTTATATATAAGAATATATGAAAATTATCACCTTTACATACGACGATTATTTCGATTTAACAGCGAATTGTTATCTGCTTATTAACGATAGCAAAGAATGCATTGTAATCGACTTTGGTAAGGAAGACGAACAAGTCGTCAATTACATCAAAGAGAATAACTTAAAACTGGAAGCGGTTCTTTTAACACATGGCCATTTTGACCATATCAAAGGTGTTGACTACTTATTAAATAAATTCTCAGTTCCTGTTTACATCCATGAACTAGATAAAGAATTTTTAACCGATGTTCGACTGAATGGTTCTAATAGATTTTCTAGAAGAGATGTCGTGGTAAATGCTAAACCGATTCTTTTAAAGGATGGTCAAGTATTAAAACTCATTGGTAGTGATATCAAAGTGATTCATACTCCCTTCCATACAAGAGGGTCAGTTTGTTTCTATATAGAAAAAGAAAATATTCTCTTTTCTGGCGATACATTATTTTTAGGTAGCATCGGAAGAACGGATTTTCCTACCGCTCAACCAGAGCTCGTACCATCATCTTTAGCAAAGCTAATGTCATTAAAAGACGACACTAAAGTCTATCCCGGTCACGGGGCAGAAACTACAATCGGTTTTGAGAAGAAACAAAACCCATTTGTGAAAAGATAATATTTTGATATAATATCAAAGGAAATTTATAAGAAAGGGGCAATAAATTAATGATTAACGTTACAGAATTAAGACCAGGCAATTATTTCATTGAAGATGGCCAAATTTACAAAGTATTAGATATTTTGTTAAACAAAACTGCGATGAGAAAAATGGTCGCCTCCGTCAAAGTTAAAAACATGAGAACCGGAAGCGTTACCGAAATGTCTCGTAACAGTGGTTATGCGATTGAAAACATCCGCCTTGATAAAAAAGCCATGCAATATTTATATGACACCGGTGATTTCTTAGTGTTCATGGATCAAGACACCTACGAACAAATCGAAATCTCCAAGGATCGTTTGGAATGGGAATGCAAATTCTTAAAAGGCGATGAAATCGTGGAAATTACCTCCTATGATGGTGAAGTTCTCGATATCAACTTACCTGCAAAAGTAGCCTTAAAGATCGTTGAATGCGAACCAGCAGTTCGTGGTGACACAGTCAACAAAGCTACCAAAGAAGCAAAACTCGAAACCGGCCTTACCGTTCGTGTTCCATTATTTATCTCCGAAGGAGAAACAGTTCTCGTTCGTACCGATAATGGTGAATACGATAGCAGAGCCTAGGAGAGCTATATGCCAGAAGTTACAATGAACATGGTAGGATTTATCTTCCTACTCGTCGGCCTCGCTCTCGTCGGTGGTATTGCAGGATTCTTCATTGCGAGATATTTCTTAAAGAAACAAATCGAAAAGAACCCTCCTATCAACGAAAAGATGATTCGCGTGATGTTTGCGCAAATGGGTAGAACCCCAAGCGAAAAGCAAATCCGTGAAATCATGAGAAACATGAAACAATAACAAATATAGTTGTGGAATAAGATCGCTTCGGCGGTCTTTTTTCTTTCTTTCAAAATAGGCTCCAAAACAGCCCGAAAGAACGACGATGAATAACAAGTCATCAAAAACAAAAACGTGTCTCAAAAAGGATAAAAACACGCAAAGAAAAAATATTATGTGGTAAGTGAAATTACAGATTGTCTAAAATGGTAATAATTACTTTAAAAATATCACTTAAAAATAGTGGAACAAAAAGAAAAACCTAGAATATTCTAGGTCATCTACTAATTTTTAACTAATATTTTACTACTTCATCCAAGTGATTTTTCTTTCGGTTCCATTGATGATTCGACCGATATTTTCGTGGTGTCTCCAGACCATAACCGCACCCATAATGGTCACGATTGTAGCGTAAACCCAGTTTGGATTTAATGAGGGGCCATACATCGGCAACCACTTGAGATCATTGGGGATGAAATCAGGGATCATCACGAGGATTGCCCAAATCCAAGTAATTGTGGAAACGAAGATTGCTTGAAGAATGGCGGATAAAGAAACCATCTTTTTCCATTTGAGTGTGCCGAGATAGAAGAAACCAGGTAAGAAACCGAGCATCCAGCTACTCATAACGGTGATTCCCATAAAGTTGCTAGCGGCTTTACCACCTTTGAATTTGGCAAACATTGGCCAGCAATGGCCAATCATACATCCGAGTGGCGCTAACCAATAAACTGGCCATTGAATGGCATATAAGGAATTAGCGTCAGTGTAGAATGTTTTGACATCTGCTAATAAAGCCATCGGTTCTACTTTAGCAAGACTAGTAGCATCAGAAATGCCATTGTAATCAAATTTGATAAAAGTGAGACATGCCCAGCAAATATAAAGTGGTGCAATGGTCTTAATCATATCGAGTAAGATGATGACAAAACCAACTTTTTTGCCCCATAATCTACCAGCGTTTGTACCGCCGGCGTTATGTGAACCGTAATCTCTTGGATCTTGGTGGAAGAAAATCTTTCCAACCCACACTGCTGTGGGTATTGATCCAAAAATGTAACCGAGAGACAAACAAATTATTGCAACCAATATATTAATTGTTAATATATTCATACTTATTCTCCTTAAAATGCCAAGTTATATTGTACTAAATAACTTTATATTTTCAACGTTTTTTGATTATAATGATAGCGATTTGGAAAGAGACTATATGGCAAGTAATAATATTAAAAACACATATACTGCTGACGATATCCACGTTTTGCAAGGGCTTGAAGGTGTCAGAAAAAGACCGGCAATGTATATCGGTTCAACTAACGCAACCGGTCTCCATCATTTAGTGTGGGAAATCGTTGATAACGCAGTTGATGAAGCCTTATCAGGTTTCGGTGATAAAGTGATTGTCACCATACATAAAGATGGATCTTGTTCCGTGCAGGATGAAGGTCGTGGTATTCCTTGTGGTATCAACAAAGAAACCGGTAGGCCTGCTGTCGAATTAGTTTTCACGGAATTACATGCTGGCGGTAAGTTCAATAACTCCGTTTATAAATCCGCTGGTGGTATGCATGGTGTCGGTGCTTCCGTCACTAATGCTTTAAGCGAATACTGTGATGTTACCATCTATAAAGATGGTATTATATACCATCTAAGATATGAAAATGGTGGAAGAACAGCGGTTCCATTAGAGAAAATCGGAACCACTAAAAAGCATGGTACATACGTGAGATTCAAACCCGATGCAACCATCTTCTCCACAACCGAATTCAAGCGTGATATCATCGCCGGTCGTTTAAAAGAAAGCGCCTTTTTAATGAAGGGTGTAAAGTTCATTTTGACCGACGAAAGAACTGGAGAGACAGAAGAATTCTTCTATGAAAATGGTCTCGTAGAATACGTCGCTAGCATTAATGCTAACAAGAAGCCAATGACTCCAATCATGAGTTT
>JAEEHE010000099.1 GCA_016280685.1 Caryophanales bacterium | reverse complement strand
CTTACTATGGTAGCGATTTCCTGTTTCTTACGATTATAAGCATTTCTATCGGTTTTATATAAAGTATTCCAATAATCATAATTCTCACTATATTGATCTAATAAAACAGAAATAACAGTCTTACCATCTTTGACAAAGGTCTTTTCATCATAGTTATGATTTCTAATGGTGATATGGTCAATATAAGAACCGCCTAAATAGAAAGGTTCGCAATCAAATGAATAAGGAGCCGGAATATCGTTATTGTCCGCTAAGAAGTAGACCAAACAACATGATGGAGCGGGATGTCTCTTCAAATCATAGAAACGGTCATTGAGTTTATTGACCTTATATTGTTGCAATAATAAATGACTGAGAGTGAAATTGGGATCAACCGCGGATATTACATAATCACCATAGATTTTTGAACCATCTTTCAAGATAACACCGACAACGGTTTTCTTTCTTTTTAAGATGTGACTGACATCAGCGTTAAGTTTTAATGTTCCACCTAATGATAAGAAACGATTTTTCATTCTCTCCACCATCGGTTTAGAACCACCTTCTGGAATGCCACCATTACCGCTAGAGACAGTCGCATAGCAGAATAACATGGAATATAAATTACCCGCACCTGGTTGTGCATGAGTAATCGCCCATCTAATCGCTGGAGATTTAAATCTCTTTGCGTATTTTTCACAGCTCATCTTCATAGTCATTAAATAACTTGGCCAGACATTTAAGACATCTAAGCCTAATTTAATAACCTTATGAGGTTTCATCATACTGACAGGAACATCTAATGGCAAATCGATAGATTCGATATCTCTCACCATCTTAAAGAAATGTTTAATCTCTTTTTTATCTTCAGGAGATATTTCTATCCACTCTTTTTCCGTGCGGTCTAAATCTCTCCATAAAGTCACATCAGTGCCTTGATAATTGAAATGACCCCAACTATCTAATTGAAGAACATTGATATCGTCGCCTAAGGCTCCAACGTTCTTCCACATTTCATTAACATCATTACCATCTTTTGTGCCGGTTAACCAATGGATGCAGCCATCGAGATAATGGCCTTTTCTATACCAACCAGTACAAAGACCACCCACGGATGGGTTTTTCTCCAAGATGATCGCGTGAAAACCATTCTGTTCAGCATATATGCCGGCAGTTAGTCCACTGACACCTGCACCGATAATAACGATTGTTTTTCTTTCCATGCTCTAAATTATAAAAGATAGGTAAATAAAGAGGAATAGAATGATATTTTTTAAACTCTACTAATTGAGAAATGAATTCTACTACGCTACTTTTGCTCTCTTCTTATTTCTCACTCTTTTAATAATAAATAAGATTAAAGCAACGATTTCATGAATCACTAACGGAACGGCTGATAAAGCGATAATAATGCCCCAGTGAGCGATATCTAATGGATAACATTTGAAGAAGGAATTGATGCCAGGAATCTCTACGACAGCGATTTGTAAACCAATACCTAAAGCAAAGCTTAACCATAATAACCAGTTCTTGCTCCAGAAGTTATGAACGAATGATTTTCTTAAAGAAGTCATGCCGAGCATATGGAATAATTCAGATATACCTAGGACACAGAAGGCCGCAGTTTGGCTCTGTGCTAAAATGGCGACTTCTGCGATGTTATCACCATTTTGGGAAGCTTCAAATCCTTTAATCAAAATATTAGCGGCTTCCATAAAGTTCTTCGCATCACTTTCAAATAGAGGAATCATAAAGAAAGCGAAGATGGTTGTGATAGTAATCACTAAACCATAACCAAAGGTAATCCAATAACCACCACGAGAGAATAAGGATTCTTTCGGATTTCTCGGTTTTTCATCCATAATACCTTTTTCTTTATTATCCGCACCTAAAGCCACGGCTGGTAAGGAGTCGGTAATTAAGTTAACCCAAAGTATATGGATCGCTAATAATGGAGTTGGTAAGTTGCCGGTCGACATGAATAAGGACATGACAACAATGATAAACATCGCTAAAACTTCAGCGATATTTGTACTTAATAAGAATAAGACAGTCTTCTTGATATTGGCATAAATACCACGACCTTCTTCGACGGCTTTTTCAATAGAAGCGAAATTATCATCGGTCAAGACCATATCGGCAGCACCTTTAGCGACATCGGTTCCGGTAATACCCATAGCGATACCGATATCAGCGTTCTTTAATGATGGAGCATCATTCACGCCATCACCAGTCATAGCAGCGATATTACCATTCGCTCTAATTGCGGTCACGATTTGCACTTTATTTTCTGGAGAAACACGAGCGAAAACATGGACGGTTTTCACTTTTTCTTGTAATTGCTCTGGTGTCAAAGCATCGATTTCATCACCGGAAAGAGCTTCACCATTTTCATCGGTGATACCTAATTCTTTGGCGATAGCTAAAGCAGTTGTTTTATGGTCGCCGGTAATCATAATTGTGGTAATACCAGCTTGTTTAAAGATAGAAACAGCGTTCTTAGCTTCTGGTCTTGGTGGGTCAATCATACCCACTAAACCAACAAAGATAAGGTTTTCTTCTTTTAATTCTTTATTGTTGGAATAGGCTAAACCTAAAACACGAAGGGCATCCACTGCCATCGCATCAGAAGCTGCCATAATATTTTCTTTATCTTTGTTAGTGATAGGTCTCACTTTACCGTTGATTAATATTTGTGTGGCGAGTTTTAAGATAGAATCAATCGCACCCTTAGTAAAGGTAATCTTTTCACCTTTATAAGCGTGTTGTGTGGACATCATCTTTCTCACAGAATCAAATGGATATTCATCAACACGAGGATAAGTAAGCTCTAAATCCGCTTTATGGTCACCTAATTTATTAGAATATTCCACGAGAGCGATTTCCGTGGGATCACCATATAAGCCTTCATCCACTGTGGCGTTGCTACAAAGGGATAAGCCATTCGCTAATAATTTATATTCGTCATTAACAATATTCTCTTCGCTAACCATTTGTTCATTCATATAAACGCGAACAACGGTCATTTTATTTTGCGTTAAAGTACCGGTTTTATCAGAGCAAACCACAGAAACCGCACCTAATGTTTCCACAGAAGGTAATTTTCTCACAATAGTATTAGCCTTGACCATCTTTTGCACACCTAAAGCTAAAACGATGGTAACAACCGCTGGTAGACCTTCTGGAACAGCAGCAACCGCTAAAGAGATGGAGAACATGAAGTTAGTGATAATACCATCTAACCAACCGGATGTTCCACCATTGCTTCTCGCTAAGTCAATCATTTGTACACCAAATAATAAGACCACGATAGCGATGGTTAAAATACCTAAGAATTTTGATAATTTGGCTAATTGTTTTTGCAATGGAGTGGCATCATCTTCACTTTCGGATAATAATTTAGCGATCTTACCGGTTTCAGTTTTCATACCAGTTAAGACGACAACACCTTCACCACGACCATAGACTACTGGTGTAGACATATAAGCCATATTAACTTTGTCACCGACACCGACTTCATCAGTGAAGACGATATTCGCATCTTTTTCAACTGGCAAGGATTCACCAGTTAAAGAAGATTCATCGGTTTTTAAGTTAATGGATTCGATTAATCTTAAATCAGCAGGAACAGTTCTTCCTTCTTCTAAGATAACGATATCACCAGGGACTAATTCTTCCGCTTTTAATTCGACGAGTTTATCATCTCTTCTCACGATACATGTGGGAGAAGACATTCTCTTAAGAGCTTCTAATGATTTCTCAGCCTTGCTTTCTTGGACAGTAGAAATCACTGCATTGAGAATACAAACACCCATGATGATGATGGGGTCTGCTAATTCAGAGAATTCGAAAGCTTGACCAAAGGAAATGTTTTCTTTAGCAGCGGTTTGCCCAGCGTTAAAGAAGACAATGGCTAAAGATAGAATTGCAGCAGCGATAAGAATAAAGATCATCGGATCATTGAAATTAGATAAAAAGACCAAGATTAATGGTTTCTTTTTCTTCTCCGCTAATTTGTTTAATCCGTATTCTTTGATACGGTCGCTTGCTTCTTGTTCACTTAAGCCGTGTTTGGGGTCGACCCTTAGTTCGTTAAGGGTTTCTTGAGCACTTTTCGTTTCGTACATAAAATAACTCCTTCATGAAGTTAACGTCTCGCGCATTTTCATGGTCATAGTCCGGATATTATATCGTGCTGACGAATCTATGACTTAGCTACTCCCGTTTACAAAGTCTTTAATATTATATTAAATATTCTTGCTTTTATAAATAAGAAAAAACTTCGACTATTTTTAATCGAAGTCTTATTTTTATATCGTTAGTTAATAATATTACCATCCCATATAGTGGCTTAAGACCACCCAAACCGCTAAAAGGATAAGGATAATTCCTCCGATTATACCAGCAATTTCGTATTTGCCTTTTAATAATTTGGTAATTTGTTTCCCAAGGAATAAGCCCACTAAAGATAAAGAAAAAGTTAAAACTAAAATAATTGAAACATGTAACCACACTGTCGTTGTTGTCGATAGGTCAGCGTGCATTGCTACACCAGCTGCTAATGCATCGATTGCGGTAGCAAAACCCATGAAGATTACTTCTTTGAAAGAAAATAACTTTTGTTTCTTCTCTTCTTGTGGCTTTCTTATTTCTAAGATGGATTCGATCAACATCTTACCACCGATAAGCAAGAGGAGGCCAAATGCCACCCACACCACTACTTTACTAGCGATGACCCCGGCCTGTTCGCCCACTACTTGACCAGCGATAATCTCAATTATTTCCACAAGCCAAAAACCGATCAAAGGCATTAAAGCTTGCATAAAGCCGAATGTTCCAGCGATAAAGAAAGATTTCTTTTTGCTGATATCGCTATAAGTTAAACCATCCGTTAAAGCGACAGAAAATGCATCCGCGGATAATCCGATACCTAATAAGAATATTTGTATCAAAATCACTAAGGTCATAAAAATATCATAAGCAAAAACACGCTAAAGTCCATATAAAGATTTAATCGTCACTTTATATTTATAAAAATGTCATTTACAATATAGGTTGAAATCAGGAATACATTATGACAAAAAAAGAATTTATTGATTTAGCAAACGAGCTTCTCAAAGAAGAAAATTTAGAAAATAGAGAAGCGGATTTACAACTCCTTAGAAGAGAATTTAGATATCTCTCTCAAAGAGAAGATGAAACTTATTCCGAAGCAGAAGAAACCGAGAAAGTTATCAAAGTCTTCAACGAATTAGCAAAGAAAGATCCAAGATTAAATTCCTCTGCTCAAGAAGAGAAGAAAAAGATTATCGCTGAAGCGAGAAAATTATTAGAAAAGAAAGAGATTATCGCTGCTAGTCGCGAGATGGATAGATTAAACCAGGAATTCCGCAAAGCCGGTAGATCTTCCAAGAAAGAAATCGATGATGAACTCTGGGAAGAATTTAGAGCGGTCAAAGATGAATTCTACGAAAAGAAAAGATTATTCTTCGAAGAATTAGATAAATCTAATGCGGAAAAGAGAGCGAAAAAAGAAGACATCATCGAAAGAGCGAAGAAAGTTATCGAAAACGAAAACGTCAGAGAAGCCAATCAGCAGATGGACGCTTTAAGAAAAGAATGGAAAGAAGTTGGCTATTCTGGAAAAGGTGACGACTATCTCTGGAAAGATTTCACAAAAGTGATGGATGAATTCCAAGAGAAGAAAAAAGAACACTACGCAGAGATGCAAAAAGTCTTCGTCGAAAGAGCGGAGAAAAAAGAAGAGCTCATCAAAACTGCACGTCTACTCCTCGCTAATTCTGAATTCACCGATGAAGAAGTCGAAAAAGTTAAAAACTTAAGAAATGAATTCAAAGCCATCGGATTTGCTGGCAAAGAAAAAGATGATGACTTATATCAAAGGTTTAATGAAATCATCAAAAAATACTTTGATGAGATGAAGTTCTATAAAGACTAAAAAAAATAAAGGACCTTTTGGTCCTTTTATTTTTGTTTATCAATTCTATAATAAATTAAATCTCGACTTATCCCTAAATATTCCATTTCGTTGAGATTGGTGTGAGAATATTTCATACCGACTTTTTCCATCACTCTTTTTGAAGATGGATTATTAGTGAAACAAGAAGCGAAGACGGTTTCAAAATTTTCTTCTTCAAATAGATATTTGATAAATACTTTTACCGCTTCAGTGGTATAACCTTTATTCCAATAAATAGAGCCGATACCATAACCAATTTCAATCTCTTTACCATTTACTAAATATTTAGTTAAGATACCGATAAGTCTTCCACTATCTTTTAATCTAATAGCGAAGATACTATCTTTATTTAAATATTTTGAGAAATCAAAATCATCCAAAGTTTCTTGATATCCACATATAAAAGTTTCTAAAACCTTTTTGTCGTGAGAAATATTGTTGAAATAATTAACCTTATCATCTTCTTTTAATCTATCAATAATTAATCTTTCAGTTTCTAATGGAATCTTCATACTATTTTTATTTTAAATCATTAATCACTAACGCTATTAGTCCTTTTATCTCATCAGGATCTTCACTATCAACTAATAGCATCGCTTTAGCGGAAGGATATGGGATTTGCTCTTTAAGTCCACTATTCTCTAAAGACTTAGTCTTCTTTATAAGAAATCTATTGTCATAGACTCCACCAAAAAGAATATCGTCTTTATATAACATATATTCGCCCATCATCTTTTTATAAGTGATGCCATGAACTTCCCTTAATAAATCGAGAACATATTCCAAATAATCTTTTGAACTTGCCATAACTATCTCTTTTATCATTATAAAATAAAAACTTTGATACTTGATGCATCAAAGTTTGTAAATTTTTTGGTGCCCAAGGTCGGAATCGAACCGACACGGCCTCATCGGCCGCTGGATTTTGAGTCCAGTGCGTCTACCAATTTCACCACTCGGGCATGCTGGATTATTATAGTATTTTAAATTGCTATTTGGCAATAAATATTATGGTGTGCCTGGTACGAATTGAACGTACGACCTTAACCTTCGGAGGGTTACACTCTAATCCAACTGAGCTACAGGCACATATCTATAATAATCTAGACTTAATATACTAATTTTGCGCTAAAAGTTCATTATTTTATTAGTCTTTGGGTATTTCTCCCGCTTTATTAAGGGCGAATTTACTAACCATCGGACCGATTAATTCATAAACTAATGTGGATGTTAAGATAATGGCGATAATCAAGGCCCCCACTGCTTGTGTTTCTTCTTTTGCCGAGAATAAGACACTAGAAGTTGTTGCTAAACCGATAGCGACACCAGCTTGTGGGATTAAAGCGAAACCTAGATATTTTTTCACCTGAGGCTCACAACGGGATATACTTGCACCCATAAAGGCACCCATCCATTTACCAACCACACGGAAGATGAGATATATACCAGCGATTGCTAAGACGATTAAACCATTGCTGTTGAAGAAGATCGTTAAATCTAAGGAAGCGCCAGATATGACGAAGAACATTAAATAGATAGGTGAAGTAAATCGATCCATAACATCTAAGGTCTTACCACTATCTTTGCAGACATTTGTATATATCGCACCGATAACCATACACATTAATAAGGAACTTAATTCAAAGCCACCTAAATAAGGACTCTTGAATAGATAATAAAGACCACAAGCCGCAAATATCGACATGATATTAAGAATCAATCTATTATTCCTTGATAAGAATAATTTATTAAATAAAGAAATAATAATACCTAAGACCGCACCGATAGCAAGAGATATTAGAATCTCTAATATCGGTTTTACAATCATCTTATAAACATCAAAGGAACCACCCAATGAGATTGTAGTAGCGATTTGGAATAAGATAGCAAATAGAATTAATGCACTGGCATCATCTAAGGCCACTACTGGTAATAACGTATCCACTAATGGTCCACTAGCACGATATTGACGGATGACCATTAATGTCGCTGCTGGAGCAGTAGCGCTAGCGATAGCACCGAGAGTTAAAACCAAGGCCCAACTCACTTGATCCGGGAAGATAAAATGAGCAGCGGTTAAAGCACCGATAACGAATACGGAAGCTAATAATGATTCCAATATGGTAATAATAATGACTCTTTTACCAACACTTTTAATCATTGAGCCTTTAAAGGATGTGCCGATAGAAAAGGCGATAAACCCTAAGGCAATTGTCGAAACCCATTTAATCTTATCGACATATAAGAAGATAGGCGCTTCTTTAATGCCATCAAAAGTAAAGTTATTGAATAATAAACCAAAGACAAAAGGCCCCATAATGATACCGGTAATGATATAACCGGTCACATTAGGTAATTTGATGATTTTCATGATTCTTGTAGACAATAAGGCCACAAGTAAAAGAAGAGCGATGTATATAAAGATATGAAAGTCCATAATATTTTAGATTGATCCTTCGTAATCGGTTATATCACGTGAATACATAAAACCTTTAATTGTATTAAAGTTATCTGTGCATCTACGGATAATACCTTTAACTTTTTCTAATTTGTCATCATCGACGACAAATAGACATAAAATACTTTCTAACATTTCTTTTTTCTCTAATTGCCGTAGATTAAAGAAATGATGTTCGCCTGGATAATAATCCACAGCGTGTCTTAAGGATTCACTGCTGATAACAGTGGCATTAAATCCTTGTGCTTTTAATTCTTCAAGGGTAGAAAACGCTCTATCGGAACTTTTTAGAACTAAGAATAATTCTTTTTTCATACATAACCCTTCTTTTAATAATCAATTTTGGTGCGACCAAGAAGACTTGAACTTCCACGGGTTTCCCCACCAGCTTCTGAGACTAGCGCGTCTACCAATTCCGCCATGATCGCAACTATTTTATACCTCTTTTCTCATTTTCTTGTTGTTGAAGCACTTTAAAATCAATTTTTCCTAATAAAGTCTTCGGAAGAGAGTCACAAAATTCAATTTCTTTGGGTACTGCCCATCTAATTAAATATTTACGGCAAGTATCCATAATCATATTTCTCATACCTTCTTCATCAAAGAATTTAGCGACGACAAAAACTTTAATCGCACTTTGTAATCTCGGATCGGGGATTTGAATAGCGCAGCAAGCCTCCACTCCTGGGACGCTTTCCACTAATCTTTCAATTTCTGTTGGGAAGACACCAACTCCAGAGACCTTCACCACTCTTTTCTTTCTTTGTTTAAAGAAGATGAAATTATCTTCATCCATATATCCTAAATCGCCAGTATATAACCAGCCATCTTTAATCGCTTCTTTAGTGGCTTTTTCATCATGGAAATAACCATTCATAACCGCAGGAGACCTTAAAGTGATTTCCCCGATTTCTCCACGAGGTACTTCTTTACCTTCTTCATCGACAATTCTAAATTCCGCTCCAGGCATCGGATAACCGATAGAACCCTGTTTATTGTGATTATAAGTATTAACAACATTGACACAAACAGCTTCTGTTAAACCATAGCCTTCAAACATTTGGCAGTGGCTTCCAGCTTTTTTCATTGCTTCATTAAATTCGTTTTGTAATTTTGTCGGTAATGAATCACCACCGCAGAAAACAACATGTAAACGTTTTAAATGTTTGTTATTAACAAAAGCAGGACATTTTAATAATTGTTCATACATAGTCGGAACACCGCAAATACAAGAGACTTTAGTCTTATTCATAATCTTCGCAGTTTCTTCCGCTGAGAATTTAGGCATTAAGATACAAGCAAATCTGGTAATTAATGGAGCGTGCATAGTCATCGTTAAGCCAAAACCATGGAATGATGGTAAAACGGATAACATACCACCACCTCTAATAAATTCCGGTGTGCATGATAAGAATTCACAAGCATTATCAGAGATAGAATTCAAATTGTTATCGCATAAACAAATGGTTTTAGGATCACCAGTTGTAGAACCACTATGTAAGAGAATAGAAGTTTCTAAGCCTTTCCCAGTAACAGTTTCCGGAATATGACCAGTCGGTTTTAAATCTTTGAGATATTTGAATCCTTTGAATTGCCCTCTCCAACGACCGAGTTTTCTTCTAATCGCATTGTTCATGAAATTATGGTAGACAAATTTCTTACCCGCTGGTAAAAAGTCTTCCACTCTAGTGACATAAATCATATCCGCTAAATCGCGGTATCTATCGACTTCTTTAGCGATTCTTTGTTCGAATAAAAATGCATATTTAGCCTTAGTTTGCTTGATTATTGACTTAATTTGGTTAAAAGGAGTGAAAGGATGAACGAAATCACAAATCGCTCCAATTTTGTTGGCCGCATAGAATAAAATAAGGACTTCTGGAATATTCGGCTGAGCGATTAACAAAACATCATTTCTTTGGACATTTAATCGATTCACTAAAATATCCGCCATCCGATTGATGAGTTTATCAAAATGGCGATAAGAGATTTTCTTACCTTGATAATAGATAGCGAGTCCATGGGGGAAATCATCGACAGCGATTTTTAATTTTTCATAACAACTTAATAATTCGTTCATATTAATATCCTAAGCAAAGAGTGATGAGTAAGAATAACGGAGTCAATACAAATTGATGTCCGAGATAAATAATTAAAGAATGTCTTCCAGCAAAGCAGAAAGGTCTTTCCCAATTGCCTCTATGAGAAATCAAAGATTTCTTAGTGGGAGCATAGAAGAAATAAGAGAATATAGCACCGGCAAAGAAGAAGATGATATACGGGAATAAAGGCATCCAGTCAGCGTAGATTTCTGTGCCTACCCATAATGCTGGGGCATAGCCTTTACCTAATGGAGATTCCGCCATCCAAGGTAACAAATACCACCAGAATAAAACTAAACCTAATGTCGCTGCGAGCATTCCCTTCCAACTGCGGTTTTGCACAAAACAATAGAATAAGGTTGAGAACGCTAAAACACCGATGACATTAAAGTCAATTCTCGTGACTTGATTCAATATGCCTGAGGCATCTAATAAATTAGATCCGACTAGAATAACTGCAAAAACACCGATCATCTGTCCAGCTCTCACCCAGTTATTTCTCGAGAATGCAGAAGAAATACCTGATAAGAAGCAAAAACCGAATAAAGCAATATAACGCACTACATCTCTCGCTAAAGATACCCAATAATAATTGAATATTGCGTACACCCAATAGAAGAATGAGTTTCCACCTTCAAAAGTTTCTTTATATTGAATACCATCCCAGAAAGAAGATGTGATATTACCACCAGAAGCAAGATACCAATTAAGGTTATAAGCTTTTAAACACCAAAAGAGGTGATCCATAATCACTAAAAGAATTAAAAAGCCTCTAAGGAAATCAATTTCGTGAATTCTCTTTTCAAAGGCTCCAGGTTTTCTTGTGATATTAGTTTGCTCTAATGCGGCTGTGCTCATAACTTAATAAGTATAAGGCATTTTATATTTTATTAAAATATCCAAATGTTATAACTAATGCAGTTAAATAAAAAATGATAATGCAAGCATTATCATAATTTATCGACTGGTCGGAAAGATGGGATTCGAACCCACGACTTCTTGGTCCCGAACCAAGCGCGCTACCAAACTGCGCTACTTCCCGATTATCTACCAATCAAATCCATCGAACAAGGATAATTGATCGGACTCGTCTAAACCATCGAGTACTCCTAGTTTAGCTAAATCTTCTACATTTGTCGAAGTTAATTTTGTTCTACGCAACAATTCTTCCTTCGAATGGAATGGTCCATCCTTCCTCGCTTCCACGACTGTTTTCGCGTTATTTTCTCCGAGACCATCGAGAGTTTTGAATGGAGGAATGAGGGATTTGTTCTCTTTATTAACCACAAAGGCGGAGGAATCACTTTTATCTAAATTAATATTTTCGAACTTATATCCTCTTTGCACCATTTCTAAAGCCATAGATAAAGTTTTAATAAGTTCGGTTTCTTTTGGAGATAATTTTTCAGTTTTACTACGAGATTTTAATTTTAATTCATCTAAACGAGAGATGATAGCCTGTTCACCCTTGACCATTGCTTGAATATCATATTGGTCACAACGCACAGTAAAGAATGTGGCGTAGAATTCGAGAGGATAATAAATTTTGAAATAACCCACTCTGACCGCCATAGTAACGTAGGCAACCGCGTGTCCTTTCGGGAACATGTATTTAATCAAATTGCAGGAATCAATGTAATATTGTTTGACATTATGAGCCTTCATAATTTCTACATATTCCGGTTTTAAGCCACGACCTTTTCTGACATCTTCCATGATGGCGAAGGAAATATTTGGTGGCAATCCCATAGAGATAAGATAAGTCATAATATCATCACGACATCCGATTACTTCTCTTAATGTAGCCACACCACTTTGAATGAGTTTTTCGGCGTTACCGCTCCAGACATTTGTACCATGTGATAGACCGGAAATAATAACTAAATCAGAGAACTTAGTGGGCATTGTCTCTTCCAAAATACGACGAGAGTTTTCCGTACCGAATTCTGGAATACCCATCGCCCCAGTTCTATTTTGTAAATAGTCGTGTTTCATTCCTAACGCTTTATTAGAAGAGAATAAGGAAAGGACTTTCGGATCATTCATCGGAATAGTAGAAATATCAACACCGGTTAAGTCCGCCATCATCTTCATAGCTTGGGGGTCAACGTGACCTAAAAGGTCAAGTTTTAAAATAGTATCATGGATGGAATGGAAATCGAAGTGTGTTGTCTTCCATGCCGCATCCATATCATCAGCGGGATATTGCACAGGTGTAAAATCATAAACTTCATATTCTTTAGGAACAACAACAATGCCACCAGGGTGTTGGCCAGTTGTTCTTTTTGTGCCGACACAACCAGAGGCTAAATAAGCAATTTTAGCACGTGGGTATTCATCAGGATTTAAGCCTAATCTCTCAATATAGCCACGAGCAAAACCAAAAGCAGTCTTTTCTTCAACACCGGATATAGTGCCCGCTCTAAAGACGTTTCCTTCACCTAATAAGACTTTTGTTTCCGCGTGTGCTTTCGCTTGATAATCAGGCGGGAAATTAAGATCGATATCAGGAACTTTTTCCGCATTAAATCCTAAGAACGTTTGGAAAGGAATGTTTTGTCCATCATGAATCATCTCTTCTCCACAGATGGGACATTTCTTATCTGGCAAGTCGAAACCACTTCTCACATCAGGGTCAGTTTCATTAACCCACTCTAGATGATGACAATGCTTGCAAATATAATGCGGGGCTAAAGGATTAACTTCCGTAATATTAGCCATGGTAGCCACTAAGGAAGAACCAACAGAACCACGAGAACCAACAATATAACCATCATCATTGGTCTTCTTGATTAATTTATGAGCGATGTAATAAATAACGGAATAACCATTAGAAATAATACCGTTTAATTCGGTTTCCAAACGTTTTTGAATAACTTCCGGTAAAGGATCACCATAAATAGATTTCGCTTTTGCATAAACCATATCTGTCAACATTTGTTCACAGTTTTCAATGGTCGGTGTATATAACTTATCATTTGGTAATGGTTTTAATGTTTCGATAGAATCAGCAATCTTATTTGTGTTAGTAACAGTTATTTCATAAGCTTTTTCTTCGCCCAAGAAATTCATAGCGTCTAACATTTCTTGAGTAGTTAAGAAATATTGATCAGGATTTTCAAATCTTGGAACACGGCTTCTCGCATAAGGATTTAAGGGGTGAGGTACACCACCGATACCTTTCGCAGAAATAAATACATCACGGAATTTCTTGTCTTCTTTCTTTACGTAGTGGCAGTCACCAGTCGCACAGACAGGGACACCTACTTCATCAGCAGCATTCACAATATCTTTCACGCAACGGATAATTTCTTCTTCTGATAATTCATCCATACCGATGAGCCAAGAATAATTGGCTAAAGGTTGAACTTCAACATAATCGTAGAATTTAATTAATTGTTTCAATCTATCTTCATTAGAGTTTCTCGCCGCTTCAAAAACTTCACCATTCATACAGGCGGAACCAATTAATAAATGGCTTCTTAGTTTCTCGATTTCATTACGAGGAATACGTGGCACTTCCGCCCAGTATTGAGTATGAGCGATAGAAACTAGTTTATATAAATCTTTAAGACCTTCTTTATCCTTCGCAAAAGCAGTGACATGTAAAGGCCTAAAGTGTTTATAATTTTCCGCGGTAGCTTGTAAATCACCCAAATCAGCATGGGTCATACCCGGTTTAATCTTATTTAACAAAGAAATCATCGGTTGCCATACTTCATTTAAGACACTAGCGTCGTAGTCCGCTCTATGGGCGACATCAGGATCATAATTGATTTCTAAGTTACGACATAATGCACCTAAGTTATGAGCGCGTGAGTTAGGGAATAAATATCTCGATAATGGCAAAGTATCCACT
>JAEEHE010000017.1 GCA_016280685.1 Caryophanales bacterium | reverse complement strand
TATTGGGACCGAACCAAACCCACGCAAACCGTGGTTAGATGTTTTTATATTTGAAGAAACAGATGCGCTAAATTAGGCATTTGACGAAATACTTACTAAAAAATCTTAATTAGAAGGAGAATGCCAAATGCCAAATTACAAACAAGCGCCAAAGTTATATCATAATAAATCAAGTTTTAATAGTAAAAACTATTACAACTTACCACAAGAACTAATGGATTGTATATTCCAACAGTTAGACGGTAAATGTGGTAATCAAATTAAATTAATGACTGTGCTGTTAGGCACATTAGGTGATGGCTCATTCGGTGTGAGCGAAAAATGGATATGCGACCGCACCGGTATGGTCCAGCAAACATATAGCACGGCGCGCAAAGCGTTAGTAGAGCGTGGTTGGGTCTATGTTGAAGATGGGAAGTTATATGTTTTACCAACAATTATCCGTTATGGGTTCCATTACCCAGAAGGAGCAACCGAAGAAGAGCGCAAAGCCATAAAAATAGCCACAATTTCAAAATGTGTCAATGACATCAAAAAGCAGTTCAATATAGAACCGAAGGCACAATATGATATTGTAAAATAGGAACAATTTGAAATTGTCCCAAAGGCACAATATGAAATTGTGGATAATAAAATAAGAATAAATAATAATAATATAAATAATAATAGTTTAGGCATTTCATCCCCTGTCGGGGCTGAAAGTCCTAAACCGAGTGATAGTTTGAAGATAGAAGGAGAAATTAGTAGAGCCCAAGCGGACCTTATTATTGAGCCCGAGTGGATTACGCCCAATTTACTTCTTACTACTTCTGGAAAGTATTTTAGCGTGAAAGATTAAAACCGATAGGAGGTAGTTAATATGGCACTTACCGCTAAACAAAAACTATTTGCGGAAACCTACCTTGCTAATGGGTTTAATGCGTTAGACGCATATAATACAGCATTTGGAGGCGGGCAAAAAAATAAACCTTCCTATCCTTATACCTTATTAAAGAAACCCGAAATCGCGGAATATATAGAAAAACGCAGAAATGAAATTTATGATAGTTTAAATATAGACGCGATACGAGTGATGTAGGAAATCGCAGAAATCGCATTCGCACAGGCGGATGACAAAACATTAAATGCTAAATTAAAAGCATTAGAATTATTAAGCAAAAACTTATCATTACAAACACAAAAGACCGAAAATAAAGATATTATTGAGGTCCAACTTATGGAGGATTAATATGATTGATATTGAAGCAAAAAAGACAGAAATTGAAGAGAAGTGGAAACCTTGTGCCGAAGCGTGTAATGCTCTATTAAAAGCGCTTGGTGATTTTCGCAGTATTTCATTAGATGAATGTGATAGAAAAAACGCTGACGAAATGTAGATGTGTATGAGTTTGGGAAGAGATATTGATACTCGCACCCAGTATATTCTGCGCTCTCTTCTGGTATAGCACGGAAATGTGCTGTTCTTATGAAAATTTAGGTTCATAAGAATATATTTAATTCAGTTTATCTACCTTATTTAGAAGATTTTAGCACCCGTTTTATTGTATTTTATGGAGGGGCTGGCTCTGGTAAGTCGCACTTCATAGCGCAACGATTAGTTTATAAAGGGTTAAAGTCTGTGAGAAAAGTATTAGTATTACGCAAAGTAAATCGCACGACCAAAGCATCCACTTTTTAGTTGCTATTGGATACGATTAGCCAATTTGGCGTTTATAATATGTGTAGTATTAATCGCACAGATTTTACGATAACCTTACCTAATGGCACACAATTTTTATGTATGGGTCTTGATGACCCAGAAAAGATAAAATCAATCACCGGCTTAACTGACGCCTGGTTGGAGGAAGCCACTGAATTTACTATGGATGATTTTAGTCAGGTAAATTTGCGTATCCGCGACCCCAAAGCGAAAGATTAGCAGGTGATTTTGTCGTTCAACCCAGTCTCAAAAGCCAACTGGTGCTATCTACAATTTTTCGCTGACAATCCAGAATTGGAAGAATTTAGGAAAAATGTTGTAATCGTTCATACTAATTATTTGGATAACCCGCATCTACCAAAAGAATATGTAGAGACATTGTTATAGATGAAAAAGACTAACGAAGTTTATTACAAAATCTATGCTCTTGGTGAATTCGGCAGTTTAGATAAGTTAGTATATAACAATTGGTAGGTAATGGATTTTGACCCATAGAAGATAAAGGGACCGCTATTGTGCGGATTGGATTTTGGATATACCAATGACCCCACACGCTTCATCGCTTCAATATTATGTGAAGAAGAAGGACGCATATATGTGTTTAAGGAGTGGGGTGGCACTGGGTATCTTAATGATTAGATAGCGGACGCCATTAAAGAAATGGGTTTTGCTAAAAGCACGATTTGCGCTGATAGTGCCGAACAAAAAAGCATTGATGAAATTAAGAGGGCTGGTGTGCTACGCATTAAACCGTGTGCGAAAGGTAAGGGAAGTATTTTATAGGGCATTCAAAAAATTCAATAGTTTGAGTTAGTTGTAGCCCCGTCTTGTAAAGAGACAATTGAAGAGTTAAGTAATTATTCGTGGAAGAAAGATAAAAACACGAATGAATACATAAATGAGCCAATAGATAGTTTCAACCATTGCTTGGATGCTTTGCGGTATAGTATGTAGTGTGTTGATGTGCGTGTTCCATTGGCTACGATGAAAAAAGATTTACTGTTTTAAGGAGGTCTATATCATTGATTACACTAAATAGTAAAGAGGAATTAACTACTGATGTAATTAAACGCATTGTAGAAAATCACTTTGGTAAGGAATTGCCACGATTTCAAAAGTTAGAACGATACTATAAGAATGATAATGATATCCACCGTCGCATAATGAGCGACATTACAAAGCCAAATAACAAAACTGCCAACCCGTATGCCAGTTATATTACTGACACATTGGTTGGTTATTTTATGGGCGAACCAGTTAGTTATAATGCGGAAGACAAGAACTTACTACAAGAAATCAATATGATTTTTGAGTATAATGATGAAGCCGATGAAAATGCTGAACTGGCAAAGGACGCCAGCATTTTTGGTGTAGCATTTGAAGAGTTGTATTTCGGTGAAGATGATAAGATGATTAGGTTTAAGCGATTAGACCCCAAGGAGATTATCCCTATTTATGATAAGACCATTGAGGAAAATCTGGTCGCGGTGATTAGGTATTATGAGGATTATGACTTCGTTGAAGATAAGAAGAGTTATATTATTGAGATTATTGATGATGTTGAGATTACCAGATACCGCACAACCGATACATTTAGTTCATTTACTCTACTGGAAAATTATCCCCATTATTTTGGTATGGTGCCTGTCGCTATCTATGAGAATAATGAAGATTAGATGGGCGACTTTGAGAAGGTTATTGACTTAATTGATGCGTATGACAAGATGGAGAGCGATAGCCTAAATGATTTTGAATACTTCGTAGATGCCTATCTGGCTCTTTACGGTTTCACAGCAGAGCCAGAAGATATCCAATAGATGAAAGAAAACCGTGTCTTATTAATGGATGAAGGCACGAGTGCGGAATGGCTTATCAAGAGTGAAAACGATGCGACCACCGAAAATATGAAGAACCGTTTAGACAACGATATTCATAAGTTTGCTAAATGTCCTAACCTCTCTGATGAAGATTTCGCAAGCAATGCGTCCGGTGTAGCAATTAAGTTTAAATTATTAGGCACTGAAAACCTCACCTCAATTAAGGAGCGCAAATTCAAGAAAGGATTACAGTAGCGTTTAGAACTCATTAGTATGATTAATGGGCTCGTAAGAACTGGTTTTGATTGGCGTGCTATTGAGATTATCTTTACTCGTAATATACCAAGTAATGATACTGATATCGCTAATATGGTTAATACATTATCCGGTATTGTAAGCGATGAAACATTGCTCGCGCAAATCCCATTTGTAGAAGATGTTGAAGCCGAATTGGAGCGTATTAAGTAGCAGAAGGAAGAGGATAAGGCTAACAATCCATTCTTTGCTACTCCTGGTGTGAATTATGAAACCACAGCCCAAGCAAGAGACAAACAAAAACAACCAGAAGAAAGCGAAGATGAGTGAGCCACCATTTGGTATCACTGATATAATTTTTAGAAAATTATGGAATGCGAGGTAGCGTAATGAATTGGATGGAAATGTTAAGTAAAATTTTTGAGGTATGTATTATACCTCTCCTTGGGATTTTAACTACTTATTTAGTTTAGTGGATTAAAGCCCAAAGCAAACATATTTAGGAACAAACAGATAACGAGTTAGAGCAGAAGTATATCGCTATGCTTGAAGCCACAATTTCAAATTGTGTCATCGCTACTAACCAAACCTATGTAGAAGCATTAAAGGCACAAGGTGCGTTCGGTTCAGTAGAGCAGAAAATCGCATTTGAAAAAACTTATGTGGCAGTAATGACTATTCTAACCGAAGAAGCAAAACTGTATTTAGCAGAAGCCGTTGGCGACCTTCAAGCATACATCACCGCACAAATTGAGGCACAGGTGAATATTAATAAATGAATATATTTAGTGAGTATTCGCAACCAACTATTGACTTCATCTGGGAACTATTGGAAGATGCTTATGAAGATGAAGATAAATTAGATAAACTGTTGGCTGAAATCGCCGAGGATGTATTTAAAGAGGTTATAAAAATCTTGACAGATTTGTAGAAATCTGGTAAAATTGATTTAGAAAAAAAGATACGATTGGGCGACCATCCTGCGATATACAAAGCACTAAAAGATATTGAGTATAAAGAGTGGCGTGATTTTACGGAATGGTGCTGGATTGGCTGTTAGGTTATAACTGAAAGTTTAATGCGGACTTATCGTGAGACATTAACTTGGACTTATGATACATTTAGACCTAAAATACCATCCGCACCTACTGCGTAGTCATTAGATGTGTAGATAAAGTTAAGTGATAACTACATTGATAGCCATTATCTTAAAATCCCTTGGTGTTAGGATGGGAAAATATATAGCGACCGGTTATGGGGCAATATAGCGAATTTTCAAAATAAATTATCATATGTGTTAGAGCAAGGTATTGCCCGCGGTAAAGGGATAGATTGGATGATGGACGAATGGTATAAACTTACCAAAACCGCAGGCTATGAAGTCGCACGATTATTAAAGACAGAAACAATGGCTATGTGGGCGGAGGCAACAAAAGAAGCCTATTTAGATATGGGTATTGAGTATGTAGAAATCATTAACCCAGAGCCTTGTGATGAAGTATGTAGTGATTATGTGGGTGAAATTATCCCATTAGCAGAAGCAGAATTAGGGGATGAATTACCGCCCTATCATCCTAATTGCGTGTGTGATTTTCACGCGTGGAGAGAAGAAGTAAGCGCTGATGAGTATCAGGCATACCAAGAAGAGTATGAAGAGGAATAAGATTTTTTAGGACAATTTTGTTTCAACGGCTTATTCTAATTCTTATTTACTATTGGACGGAAGAAATCAGTCCAACTATTAAAATTTTAAAATAAATATAGAAGGCATAACTCATAGAGGGATGCTTTGTTTGGAGGTTTTTGTATTATGGCAGAAGAACTTAATAAGGGTTCAGTTGTAGAAAATCAACCAGCAGAGAATGTTGGGGGAGACGCACCGAAAACTTAT
>JAEEHE010000098.1 GCA_016280685.1 Caryophanales bacterium | reverse complement strand
TCGGTTAATTCTTCGTATAAACGATAATCATAGGTGCTATCGAAACCTTTGATTGCGCTCTTAACGGTTTCTGCACGTGTGTTATATTCGGATTTATTAACGGAAGAGATGAAATTGACGTATGTGGTCTTTCCTTCTGGGAAGTCCGCATCGCCTGGGATAGCGGTTGTATAGTATTCATCTAATGAAACATCGCCATCGAAATCATAAATGGATTTTTGGACGATCATTAAGTGGATACCGAATTCGCTACGGACACCGATAATAACGTTGCCAGCTTCATCACATAAGACTTTTTCGTTTGTACCGGCAAAGCCTTCGTTTTCTTTGAAACCAGCTAAGTTTCTATAATCGATATCTTCACCCTTGCCATCGTAACGAGCATAAGAATCTTTTTCTGCGAAGTAGGATTCTGCACTTGTTGGATCGATGACAGTGGCTGGATCCATGGATGTTGTATCGTTTGGTCTAGCACCATTGGTGATAACGAAGATGGAGTGGTTATTTAAATATCTGTTCCATAATAAGTTTCTGGGGAAGATTGCGGATTTGCCATCTTCGATGGAATAACCACCTTCGTAGTTGTTTTCGAGTTCTGCGACATCACCTAATTCTTTGAATACGGAATATGGGACTTCGACGATACCTCTATCAGTGAAATAATCACTTGCGGTAACTGGAGCGTCTTCTTCGCTTTCAGCTTCTTTAACAACTTTATCAAGACCTAAACCGGTGCTGATTGCGGCATTGCTATCAGCGTGCAATTTAATCGCGTCATAGGCATAAATACCTAATTGGAATTCATTGACCATACCGAGTTTGCCACCGGAAATAGCATTAGTCATAAGACCGACATCACCATAGGAAGAAGCGGATGAGTCTTCGCTCTTCTTTTGGGCGACTTCACCAAAGGTCATAACGCCTTGGGCTAATAATTCAACGGTATTGCTTAAGAGCTTGGCTTGATCTTTGCTGATTGTGCCTCTCACGTAATCGCTGCCGCCATCTTCGACTTTAACTAAGATGTGACGCACGTGATAAGGGAATCTAGAGGAAGCTTTGCTTTGAACTTTTTCACCAGATTTATCAACGCCTAAGTATTCGGCTTTGAGTTCTTCTTTGTGTTGTTCATAATACCAGTCTTCGATTTCTTCTTTTTCTAAATCATAAATGTATTGTTGGAGAAGTTCTTCTTCATCCTCAGCATTATGTTCATTAAGAACGGCTTGCCATTCTGTTTTGTAAGATGTGCCATTGGTAGACGCGTTTTGTCTAGCAGTTTGTTTCGCACCCTTAACATTGTCTTTTGCTTCGTTTTCAATTTGATTGTAGTTCTTCTTAATGCCTTTTAAAGATGATTCACCTTTAGGATCTTTAGCGAAAGCATTACGAATGAGGACTTCCATAACTTGATCATAGTATTTGGAAATGCCTGCGGAACCGTGCATGTAATCTTCATAGATTTCATCTGTGAGGACTGATAATTCTTCATCACCATAACCCTTGAAGTTAACAACTTTAGAGTCATCTTTGGTAACAGCAGAACCACATGCAGTCAACGCCATTGCTGCAACGAAACTAGTAACTAATCCGATTGATAGTTTACTTTTTTTCATGTTTTCGTTTACTCCTTCTACTGAATAATAGCGTTAATATTCTAAATATTATCGTTTTTTTATGCAACAACTAATTAAAAAACATTACTTAGTAATAACCGGAAAAAGAGGAAACTCACCCATAAAAATAAAATAAATTATCGTATTAATTGAAAAACCGAAATACACTTTGTAGAATAATACCCGACTTACGAGGTACAAGATATGTCGAAACTTGTGATTAAAAACCTACACGCTGAAGTTGATGGTAAGCCCATTCTCAAGGGAATTAATCTCACTGTCAACGAAGGCGAAACTGTCGCGGTTTTAGGACCGAATGGACATGGTAAATCTACTTTATTAAATGTTATTATGGGACACCCTAGATATAATGTGACAGAAGGTAGCATTTATTTTGATGAACATAACATCTTAGAAATGAGCACTGATGAGAGAGCTAGATTAGGTCTTTTCTTAGGTATGCAGAATCCTAGTGAAATTCCCGGTGTCATCAACAGTGATTTCTTAAGAGCGGCGGTTAACGCTAAAAGCGAGAAACCAATTTCGACATACCAATTCTATAAAATATTAGATAACGCCACGAAAAAATTACATATGCCTTTCGACCTCGCAACCAGGTCTTTAAACGAAGGCTTTTCCGGTGGCGAAAAGAAGAGAAATGAGATGCTCCAATTAGTGCTTCTCGAACCCAAAATCGCTATGCTTGATGAGATCGATTCTGGCCTTGATGTAGACGCTATCCAAATCGTCGCTGATGTCATTAAGGAAGAACAGAAAAAAGGCAGGGGCTTTTTGGTCATTTCTCACTATGCTAGATTGTTCGATTTAATTCAACCTACAAGAGCGGTTGTCATATTGAATGGAAGAATCGTTATTGATGGCGATTCTAGCTATATCAAACGCATCGATCAAACCGGCTATGAATTTATCAAAACGGAACTCGGAATCGAGATCGAAAAAGAAGAGAATGACATGAACAAAGTCTCTATTGGTTCATGCGCTGTGAAGGACACTGTTAGATAATGAATCGTCAAGAAATCACTAATTTTAAAAGAGAAGATAAATATATTCTCGCATCACAAAATGCGGATGTTGTTTTTGATTTATCTTCTTTAAGTGATAAAGGTGTTATCGAAGTCAATAAATCTTCTAATATCGATTTACTTTTAGTTAATCCAAAAGAGGAAATTGAATTAGATATCGATATCCAAGAAGGAGCGAATTTACGTCTTGCTCTATTCGATGCAAAAGAAGCAAAAACCATAAAAATTAATGTCAATGTGGCACAAAATGGTTATTTTTCATCTTATTTTGCGGATTTTATTCCTGGCAAATGCAAAGGACAAATCGTCATTAATCTCAATGGTTTAAATGCGACATGTGATTGGCATCTTGCTTCTTTAAGTGAAAAACAAGATAACAAAGAATTTGACGTTTCTGTTTATCATCATTCACCTAGTACTTTTGCCTATATGGATAACTATGGTGTCTGTCGTGATAATGGCAAATTATTATTCTCTGGCGTCTGCCATATTATCAAAGGTTCCAGTGGATCTATCGCTCGTCAAAATGCGAAAATTATGGTCTTTGATGAAAAGAGCAACGGCATTGCTAAACCAATATTAAAAATCGATGAAAATGATATTCAAGCTAGCCACGCGGCTATTGTCGGAAAAATAAATGATGAACACATCTTTTATTTAACCTCTAGAGGCTTAACTGAAGAAGAGGCAAAACGCATCATTACTCTCGGATATTTAAAACCCATTTTAGCGGGTTTCAAAGACGAGGAAATAAGACAAAAAATCGAAGACACAATCGAGGGGAAAATGTAATATGTACGACGTGAAGAAAATAAGAAAAGATTTCCCGATGTTAAATGGTAAGAAAATGCAAGGTGAAGATCTTGTTTATTTAGATAACGCTTCCACAACATTTAAACCCCAATGCGTCATCGATGCGATGGATGCTTATTATAAGGATTTGACCGCGAATTCTCATCGCGGTGACTACGACCTCTTATTCAACATGGACAATAAAGTTGAAGAAGCTAGAAGAGCAGTCGCGAATTTTATCGGTTCAGAAGTTAATGAAGTAGTCTTTACTTCTGGTGATACGATGTCATTGAATTTGATTGCCCGCTCTTATGGAACAAAGTTCCTTAAGAAAGGTGATGAAATCCTATTGAGTGAAGCCGAACACGCTTCCAACTTATTACCTTGGTATGAAGTTTCTCATTTGACTGGGGCGGTCATTAAATTAATCCCATTGGATGAGAACGGATGTTTAACTACTGATAATCTAAAAAAGATTATTTCTCATAGAACAAAAGTTGTTTCAATCGCGCATGTGAGTAATGTGCTCGGCAATATCGTTGATATTGCTTCCTATGCACGTATAGCTCATGAATATGGTGCGATTCTTGTGGTCGACGGTGCACAATCAGTTCCTCATATGAAAGTTAACTTCAAAGAAGCCAATATAGACTTCTTAACATTCTCTGGCCATAAAATGTGTGGGCCGACAGGAATTGGCTGTCTCGTGGGCAAATATAGCCTATTAGAACAAATGTGGCCATATTTTGTCGGAGGCGGAATGAATGAAACATTCACTAAAGAGTTCACCATGACTCCTTATGACCCTCCGAGAAGATTTGAAGCGGGTACACTAAATCTATCTGGAATTCTCGGCTTAAAAGCGGCGATTGATTACATCACCACTATTGGGATTGAAAACATTCAAGCGCACGATAGAGAGTTATGTGAATACGCGATTTCTAAATTAGAAAAATGCGATGATGTTATTATTTATAATAAAAACGCAAAAAACGGCATTGTCACATTCAATAAAAAAGGTGTCTTCGCTCAAGATGAAGCCACACTATTAAACAGCAAAGGTATCGCGGTCAGAAGCGGTCAACACTGCGCAAAGATTCTCAATGATTTCTTAGGCGCGCCCGCAACCGTACGCATGTCCACGTACCTATACACATGTAAGGAAGACATCGACAAATTTGTCGATGCGGTTATCAATGGAGGAGATATATTAGATGCCTACTTTAAATAGCAATATGATGCGTCAAATCATTATGGATCACTATAGTAATCCTCTCAATAAGCATCAACCCAAATCAAACGATTATATTAAAGTTCATATGCATTCAGAAAATTGCATAGATGATTTAGATATCTTCCTATTAGTGGATAATGACAAAGTCATTGACGCTTGCTTTGATGGAGTGGCATGTACTATTTCTACCGCTTCCACTGATATCATGTGTGACTTATTAAAAGATAAAGACTTCGCTAAAGCGAAATATATCATCGCTCAATATGATCAAATGATTCATGAACAGCCATTTGATGAAGATGCATTAGAGGAAGCTATTGTTTTTATCAACACTTCCAAACAAGCTGCTCGTATTAGATGTGCGATGATCGGCTGGAATGCCGCTAATGAAATATTAAAGGACAAATAAAATGGTCGACGATATTAAATTCCAAGAAGATTATAAATATGGTTTTAAAGACGAAGATGTCTCCGTTTTAAAAACGGATGTCGGTTTAAACGAAGATATCGTCAAAGAGATTTCCCGTCTAAAAGGTGAACCGGAATGGATGTTAAATTTCAGACTTAACGCTTTGAAGTCTTTTAAGGCTATGCCTTTACCGAAGTTTGGACCTGATTTATCTTATTTGGATTTTGATTCCTATACATATTTCACCAGGCCTTCAAAGAAGGAAGTACAAAATTGGGATGAAGTTCCAGAGACCATCAAGAATACATTTAATCGTTTAGGTATCCCTGAAGCGGAACAAAAATATCTATCTGGTGTCTCCACTCAATATGAATCAGAAGTTGTTTATCACAATATGTTAAAAGAGATTTCTGATAAAGGTGTTATTTTCTTATCCACAGATATGGCTTTAAAACTATATCCTGATTTATTTAAGAATTATTTTGGAACTGTTGTTCCTGTCGCAGATAATAAATTCTCCGCTTTAAATGGCGCGGTTTGGTCTGGCGGTAGCTTTATTTACGTACCTAAAGGTGTCCATTTAGATAAGCCATTACAGTCCTACTTCCGTATTAACAATGAGAAGTCTGGACAATTTGAGAGAACATTGATTATTGTCGATGAAGGCGCCGATGTCCACTATGTGGAAGGTTGTACAGCACCAACATATAGTAAAGAATCTTTGCATGCTGCTGTCGTCGAAATTATCGTCTTAAAAGGTGGCAAGTGTAGATACTCCACCGTGCAAAACTGGTCTACTAATATTGTGAACTTAGTTACCAAGAGAGCCGTGTGTTATGAAGATGCCCAAATGGAATGGATTGATGGTAATATCGGTAGCCAAACCAATATGAAATACCCAGCATGTATCTTAAAAGGTAGAGGTGCAAAAGGAACTTGTATTTCCATCGCTGTTGCTGGTAGAAACCAATATCAAGATGCTGGTGCAAGAATGATTCACGAAGCTGATGACACAACATCCACTATCATTTCTAAATCTATTGTTAAAAATGGTGGTGTAGCAAATTATCGTGGTACAGTCCGCCATAAAGAGAACGCCCATAATTGCCGCAGTCATGTCGAGTGTGATACTTTGATTTTAGACCAAGAGTCTAGAAGTGATACGATTCCTACAAACGAAGTAAAGAATAATTCCTCATTCATCGAACACGAAGCAACTGTCAGTAAAATTAGTGAAGATCAATTATTCTATTTAATGTCTCGTGGAATTAGTGAAAAAGAAGCTACACAGATGATTATCATGGGATTTATCGAACCATTCTCTAGAGAACTTCCTATGGAATACGCTGTCGAACTTAATCAATTGATTAAGATGGATATGGAAGGGAGCGTTGGCTAATGGATTATGATGTCATAGTCGTCGGTGGTGGACACGCAGGCTTAGAAGCCGCTTTTGCGTGTGCTCATATGGGCCACGAAACTCTTTTGATAACCATCAATATTAAGAAGATGGGAAATATGCCTTGTAACCCCTCAATTGGTGGTTCTGCTAAAGGTATAGTTGTTAGAGAGATTGACGCACTCGGTGGAATGATGGGAAAAGCCGCTGATCATCACTATCTACAGATGAAAATGCTCAATACTGGTAAGGGTCCTGGAGTGCAATGTTTAAGAGCACAACAAGACAAATTAGAGTATCCAGATTATTTACAAAATTTAGCCCTAAATACAAAGTATTTAACGGTAAAAGAAGAAATCGTCACATCATTAATAAATGATGACACCCATGTTTTTGGTGTTAAAACTGACCATGGAAACGCCTATACTGCTAAAGCAGTAATTTTAACAACAGGAACATATATGGAAAGTAAAATTTTCCGTGGAAATGAAGTTCTTGATGAGGGCCCAGACGGCGAAAAACCATCATTAGGACTATCTCCATATCTTCGTTCTATGGGTATTGAAACTACTCGTTTTAAAACTGGAACACCTCCTAGAATTAAAAGTGAGTCCATCGATTTTACTAAAGGTAGCATTCAACCAGGTACAAAAGGCCATTTAGCGTTTTCTTATGAAACTGAAGAATTTATACCAGTGGAAGATCAAATTCCCTGTTATTTGATTTATACGACCCCAAAAACCCATGAAATAATTCGCGCTCATTTAAAAGATTCCGCGATGTATTCCGGTTTGATTACTGGTGTGGGTCCAAGATATTGTCCCTCTATTGAATCAAAGATTGTTAATTTTGCTGATAAAGAAAGACATCAATTGTTCTTAGAACCAGAATCTCGTT
>JAEEHE010000097.1 GCA_016280685.1 Caryophanales bacterium | reverse complement strand
TGCTTTAATTAATGAGGTTTATCTCGCTTACACAATTTACATTTATATCGGTAGTGCGATTGCCTTATATAGTGGTGTAGAAGAGATATTGATTCATTTAACCGCTAAAGAATATAACACCGATAACAAAACGATCTTCTTCGTGAAGAGAAACGAAATAAAAAGTGACCAATAGGTCACTCTTTTTATAGATTCTTTAATAAGATGTAATTGATATCGGGATAGTGGTTGGTAATCATTAGCTGTAAGTTTTGATTGAGAAGCGTGTATTTGACATTGACCGCTGGTCCTTTAATCATTTTAATAATTTGACTGCAATGACGCTTTACATCACTAGAGGGATAATGATAGCCATTATTCTCTAAGATGGGATAGATAGTTTCATATAGAGCGTCTTCATTAAATAAGATACTAAGGATGTTGTTTTTTAATGCGTCGATAATGAGATTTAATTCTCTATTGCTTAATCTATTGAATAATTCCATTAAGAAGATAATCGTGCCTTGATAATTCTCTGCAAACAATTCTCTAGTGTGCATGGAATATGATTCATCTTTATCAACCGGTCTTAACAAGAGATTCATTAAACCGGATGCGATTCGATCTTCGGAATCAAACCAATCTTTCATATAGGTGAATTTGGGAAGAACGATTCCGTGGTCGTAGCGGTGTAATAATTCCCTAACATTATCTTTATAGATTTCCACATCGATACCGCAGCGATATAAACCATATTCTTGAGGAGCGACCATGGGGACGACATCCGCTTTATTAACTATGTTAAAGACGGATTTATAGGGTAAGGCATTCTCCTTAGTTAATCCTCTCGGAGCTTCAAATGTATAAGCGTACATCTTGGATTCATCGACACCATAGAATTCATCTTTTAATATTCTTTGGGCGAGCATATTAGCGATCGCTCCTCCACGAGAATATCCGGTAATCCAGAACTTGATATCTTTATTAGAATAAGAAGCATTATTGATATAACTGGTTAATGAAGTCATCACTTCGTTAATTCTGGCATTAAAGCCTTCATGATTACCATTATCACCTAACATGAAGTTATTCGCCCATTCTTGACCATAACCGAAACCTCTAATACAAATAGCGATGATGTTTTCCTCACCGATAGTTTTATGGGCGAAGTTATATCCTAAAGTGTCAGGATTAGGAGTGATCTTATAATCGGAGCAGTAGAAGGGGTTATCAAATCCAAATCTCTGGTAGAAAGTAGTTTCTTCATTGACGAATTCACTGATGATGGATTGACCATAGGATAATAACGCTAAATCTTTATTGAATTTGGTCGAGTCAGCGGTGAAATAATTATCATTATATTTAAGATAGACTTCATAATAACGACGATTTAAATTTTGATAAGTCGGTAATACTAAGCGGTATTCATCATCTTCTAAGGTATGTTCTTCTTCGCATTCTTCAGGAAGTGTGTCATCAAAAGATAAAGATTCACTTTCGCTTGTCTTTTGTTCACTAGAAAAAGATTGTTTAGAGGAAGTGGAACAAGAGAGGCTCACTAATAAAAAAGGGATTAAAGTAAGTAGTTTAAGATTGTTTTTCATAGATAATTTCTATGATATCATTAAAGACATTTTTCTTAAAAGTAATAGATGATATTTCATCTAAAATAAGTAATAATATATGAGAAAGTGAGGAATCCTTTATGTCTCGCGCTGATGAAATTTTCGTGCAAAATATGAAAGATATTTTAGAAAATGGTTTTTCTGATAAAGATTTACCAGTAAGACCACGCTGGGAAGATGGCACACCCGCACATACTATTAAAAAATTCGGTATTGTTAATACTTATGATTTGCAAGAAGAACTTCCGATATTAACCATTAGAAGAACCGCTTTTAAATCATGTTTAGATGAACTCCTTTGGATTTGGCAAAAGAAATCCAATAATATCCATGACTTAAAATCTCATATTTGGGATTCTTGGGCGGATGAAACTGGTTCTATCGGTAAAGCTTATGGTTATCAATTAGGTAAGAAAGCTATTTATCCAGAAGGAGAATTCGATCAAGTCGATAGAGTTCTTTACGATTTAAAACACAATCCTCAATCTCGCCGTATTATGACCAACATCTATAATTTTGAAGATTTACACGAGATGAATTTATATCCTTGCGCGTACTCTATGACATTTAATGTCACCGGTGATACTTTAAACGCGATTCTCAACCAGAGAAGTAATGATATGTTAACCGCGAATAACTGGAATGTTTTGCAATACGCTTTATTAGTGATGATGTTCGCTCAAGTATCAGGATTAAAACCAGGCAAATTAATACATGTTATCGCTGATGCGCATATCTATGATAGACATGTTGATTTAGTCAAAGAAGTAATCGCCAAACCACAACATCCCGCACCTAAATTAAAGATGAATCCTAATATTACTAATTTCTATGATTTCAAAGTCGAAGACTTCGAACTTATCGACTATGAATATGAGAAATTAGATAAGAAAATTCCTGTGGCGGTGTAATTATGCTTATCTCTATATTAAATTGCGATAAAGAATACGGCATCGGTAAAAAGAACGGTCTTCTCTTCGAATTAAAAGAAGATATGCGTTTCTTTAGAAATACCACCTTAAATCATGTCGTAGCGATGGGAGAAAATACTTTATTATCTTTCCCGGGAAGTAAACCTTTAAAAAATAGAACCAATATCGTCTTATCCGGTGATCCCACTCATAATTATGAAGGAGTCATCAATGTTCATACTTTTGAAGAATTCTTAAAAGTAGTGAATGAATATGCGAAAAAAGAAGATGTCTATATCATCGGTGGTGCGTCGATGTATCGCCAGATGCTCCCTTATGTCGACTTTGTCTATTTAACTAAAGTTGATGCGATTGGAGGAGCAGAAGTCTTCTTCGTCAATATCGATGCGGATAAGAACTTCGAAGTCGTTAGTGAAAGTGACCCCGTACAAGATGGGGAATATCAAATTAAGTTCGTCACTTATCGAAATAAAAACAAACAAATCATTAAATAGAATAAGACCTCTTAGTTAATCTAGGAGGTTTTTTATTAGACCTGTTTTGTTTGCTATTTTATTTTACTAAAGTATAATAACCATTGGAGGTTAAGGTATGTATTTAGTCGAAACTAACGATTTAGTCAAAAAATATGGCAAGAATATCGTTATCGACCACGTTAACATGCATATTCCCGAAGGTTCCATTTATGGATTTGTCGGAGAGAATGGTAGTGGTAAGACAACGATTATGCGTCTATTAACCGGTTTAGCGGAGCCTACTTCTGGTGGTTATTCCCTTTTCGGTGTCTCTAATAGATCAAATAAGATTTACGACAAAAGAAGAGAGATGTCCGCGATTGTAGAAACCACTTCTTTAGTGCCCAGCATGACCGCGATTGATAACATGATCTTCCAAGAGATGTATCTCGGTATCAAATTAACTCCGGAACAAAGAATGGAATTATTAACCAAAGTCCATTTAGAAAATGTCGGGAAAAAGAAAGTGAAAAACTTCTCTTTAGGTATGAGGCAGAGAATGGGTATCGCTTTAGCCCTTCTCAATCATCCGAAATTAATGCTTTTAGATGAACCGATGAACGGTTTAGATCCACAAGGTATCGCTGAATTAAGAGATTTATTAATCGAATTAAATAAAGATGAAGGTATCACCGTTTTGATTTCTTCTCATATTCTTTCCGAATTAGAGAAAATCGCTTCTGTTTATGGCTTTATCTCTCATGGTCATTTAATCGAAGAATTAACTGTTGAAGAACTTCAAGAGAGATGCCGCAAATCATTGAAGATTAAAGTTGACGATGTCAAACAAATTGAAGAGGTCTTAAAGAAATTAAAGATTAAGGAATATAAAATATTCCCCAATGGTGATGTCAAAGTTTATGATGAAGTCGATATCGGTAAATTTGTTTCCGATTTAGCTTCTCATAAAGTTCATATTTCTTCTATCAATTCCTCTGACGAAAGTGTGGAAGAATATTACTTAAATTTAGTGAAGGGAGTGGCGTATTAATATGGGAAAACTATTTAAAGCCTTCTTCTTCAAATTATCGAAGGACTTAACCTTTAGAATTACTTTGATTATCGGCCTCGCTTTAGCGGTGGTCCTCTCTCTCATCTATTTCGGTATCGATGTCTTAGCTTCAGGTGAAGGTGGCATAGAGCATAATATGTGCACTGGCCAATCGATGTTCTTTAATTCCATCTCTCCGGCGCAAAACTTCGGTATCGCTATCCCCGTGAATCTTATCACCTTTACCGTCTTAGAATTCACACAAGGAACGATTAGAAATAAGATTATTACCGGAAATAGCAAAACCAAAATCTATTTCACATTATTCTTTACCGGATTAATCTTCACTTTATCCTTATTATTCGCTTATGTGGGATTATGTGTTGGATTAGGTTCTATCTTCGGCGGATTTGATATTAATGGTACGATTGTCGGTTCAACTAGTTTAGGTGGACATATCGATGCGACATATTTCGTGAGAATGCTAGTCATCACCTTACTCGTGTATCTCAGCATTACCGCATTTACCATTTTCTTTGCAACATTATTTAGAAATATCGGACCATGTATCCCTGTCGTCATAGTCATGATTATGATGCTTTATTTCGCTGGTATGATCGCTTCATTAATGAAAGATGCCGAAGGAACAGAAGTATTTGTCAATATCATGAAATACGTTAATCCGATGTACGCTTTAAATGATGCGAGTATATTAGATTCTATGAAAGGTACACTCGCGATGGCGGATGATACATTCATCGCATCAATCGTCAATAACTCTATTTACACAATTATCTTCTTATTAGGTGGATGGTTAGTCTTTAGAAAAAGAGATGTTAAATAATCCGCAAATAACTAAAAAGGGCGTTAGAAATAACGTCTTTTTTATTAATTCCAAAATAAAAATGAGAATCATTATCATTTTCATTGATTTCTTTTTTCTTTTATTTATAATAAGTGTCATGAAATATCAAACAAAACACAGACTAGAAGTTATTACATTCTTAAAGAAACATCAAAATGAACACTTGAATATCTCTGAGATATCTAAGGGTCTTAAGAATGTTCCGACTGCCACTTTATATCGTTTAATCGATTCTTTAGTGGAAGAAGGATTAGTGAGAAAATATGTCATCGGCCCTAATCAATTCTGCTGCTTTCAATATGTGGAATGCGGAGAACATCTCCATTTTCATCTCATCTGTGAGAAGTGCGGTAAGCTCATCCATTTAGAATGTCATGAAGTCAATCATTTGATCGACCATATCAAAGATGACCATGGTTTTGATGTAGATTTAAGCAAAGTCAATCTCTATGGTATTTGTGAAGATTGTAAGAAGAAAGAGATTATATGTCCTGGGAAATAGCATACGATATTTTTTATGATGCCTTACGCGATAGTGTATTAGTCTTCGCTTTCGTCCTTTTAGTGCATATTCTCCTCTCTATTTTCGATAATAAAATATCTAATTTTTTAGTGAAGAGAAAAAGAACCGGTCCTTTCTTCGGTTCCTTATTCGGTTTAATCCCTCAATGTGGTACGAGTGTCTTGGGAGCAGATTTATTTCTAAAGAAATATATTACTATCGGTTCTTTAATTGCCATTTTCTTATCCTGTTCTGATGAAGCTCTTATCAGCATCTTAGCGTCAGGTAAACCCGATAAGATGATTATGATCTTACCTTTAATTGGTTTGAAATTTGCGATTGGTTTTATTGTTGGTATCTTATCTGATTTAATCTTTAGAAAACAAAAAGTAGTGGAAACCGGTCATATCGAAGAAGAAGAAACTTGTCATCATCACCATGTTCATAACACCCAGATGCACAAGAATTTAATCCACCCTTTAATTCATTCTCTAGAAATATTCCTCTATGTTTTTGCGATTAATTTAATATTAGGATTTATCATCGGATTTGTCGGTGAAGATAATTTCGCAAATTTCTTGCAGATGAATAAATATTTCTCACCTTTATTCGCTTCTCTTATCGGATTAATTCCTAACTGCGCTTCTTCCTTATTATTAAGTGAATTATTTATTGAAGGTAACCTCTCCTTTGGAGCGTTACTCTCCGGCCTATTGGTGAACGCTGGATTGGGCATGGTGGTCTTAATCAAACATATGAGAGGCTTAAAGAATATCTTCTGGGTATTCCTTATCTGTTTTATCACCGCGATAATCGCTGGGTATATCACCTGTTTAAGTATCGGTTTTTAAAGAAAGAAAAAAGTGGAAGCAATGAACTTCCACTTATTTTATTATTCAAAGAATAATTATTTAGCTTTACCTTGGTTAGCGACCGCTTCCATTTGTTTTTTGAGTTCTTCTTCATCCATCAAATAGTAGTGGCTAATGGCTTTCATATTGTCATCGAATTCATAGACTAGAGGGACACCGGTAGGAATGTTAACTCCGACGATATCTTCATCCTTCATATTGTCGAAGTATTTCACTAACGCTCTTAGGGAGTTACCATGAGCAACGACTAAAACTCTCTTGCCGGCTTCCATTTCTGGTTTGATGACTTCTTCAAAATATGGAACTGCTCTTTTAACTGTTAATTCTAATGATTCATTTAATGGTAAATCTTTTGGATCAACATCTCTGAATTGAGCTTGTAAAGCT
>JAEEHE010000096.1 GCA_016280685.1 Caryophanales bacterium | reverse complement strand
CTATAAATGGAAGAACAACCAGTTGCGTTAGCAACGAGCATATCTTTACCAAATAATTGAGAAACTAAACGATAATATGGGGTTTCGCCACAACCTGCACAGGCACCAGAGATTTCCATATATGGCATTAAGAATCCAACGCCTTTAACGGTGGATTGTAATGCCACTGGTAATTTGTCAGCTTTATAGGTGACGTGTTTATATAAGTATTCCGCACCTTCTTCTTGTGGGAATTGAGATTTGGCTTCCACCATTTCAAGGGCAACTTTACCCATCTTATTAGCGTTACATTCAGTAACACAGAGTCCGCAACCTACGCAGTTACGTGGGGAGACTTGTAAGCGGTATTTCATGCCAGGAACACCCATAGCATTTAAGGTTTGCTCTTTAACAATAGCAGGAGCAGCTTCTAATTCTTTTTCATCGAGTAAGAATGGTCTAATTGTGGCGTGTGGACACACGAACGCACAGTTATTACATTGGATACAGGCTTCTGGATGCCATAATGGAACTCTATCAGCGATACTTCTCTTTTCACGGAAAGTGATATCGTTCTTCATTGTGCCATCTAATAATTCGTATTCTAAGAATTTGCTGACTGGTAAATCATCACCACCGAGGTTACCCATAACAGCGACATAGCTATCAAAGTAATCATCACCGGTTAATTTGGTTTCGGATTTTGGTGATAGTTCGGCCCACTTGGGATCCACTTTCACTTCTCTTAATCCTTCGGTACCAGCATCAATGGCCTTCCAGTTCATCTCGACGACGTCTTGACCTTTTTTAGCGTAGCTCTTTTCGGCGAATTTCTTCATCCATTTATTAGCTTCGTTATAAGGCATGATGTCTTGGTTGAGATAGAAGAAAGAAGCTTGGAGAATAGTATTGGTGTGTCTTCCCATACCGATTTCACCAGCGATCTTGTTGGCATCGATAACATAGAATTTTGCACCTTTAGTAGCTAATTGATATTTGACACGATTGGGCATGTTCTTAATTAAGGTTGCATCATCCATATCAGTGTTGAGTAAGAAGGTGCCACCTTTCTTTAAATTACGAATCATGTCGAATTTGAATAAATAGGTGTCTAAGGAACAACTGACAAAGTCAGCGTTTTGGACATAATAAGTAGAATGAATGGGGGATTTACCAAATCTTAAGTGAGAACGGGTAACACCGCCGGCTTTTCTACTATCATAGGCGAAATAAGCTTGGGCATATTGTCCAGTAGCATCACCGATGATTTTAATTGATGATTTATTAGCGGAGACAGTACCATCAGAGCCCAAACCATAGAATAAGCAAGAGGTATAGTCACCTTTAATATGATAATTTTCATCAGTAGGAATAGATAAATGGGTCACATCATCGTTAATAGAAACGGTGAAGGAATTCCATCTCTTTTCGCTCTTTAAGAAGTCAAAGACGGCTTTCATGTCTTTAGGTTGTGTATCTTTAGAAGATAAGCCATAACGGCCACCTAAGACTTCCACTTTTCTATTGGCTTCTTTAATAACGGCAACCACATCTTCATAGAGAGGTTCGCCAGAAGCACCGGCTTCTTTAGTTCTATCTAAGACCGCGATACGTTTTGCAGATCTTGGTAAGACTTTTAATAAGTGTTTAGCGGAGAATGGACGATATAAGTGAACTTTCACCATACCGACTTTTTCACCTTTGGCAGTTAAATCATCAATAACTTCCATGATGGTTTCGGTAACGGAACCCATGGCGATGATAACTCTATCAGCATCCTTAGCACCATAATAGGTGAATGGAGCGTAGTTTCTACCAGTTAATTTAGAAGCTTTCTTGAAGTATTTTTCGGCAACTTCAAGGACTTCTTCGACTTTCTTGTTTTGAGCTTCTCTGCCTTGGAAGTAGATATCATCATTTTCCGCACCACCACGAGTGACTGGGTGAGTGTGAGGATTTAAAGCGCGACTTCTGAAAAGTTCGACTTTATCCATTGGTAATAATTTCTTCCATTCATTGTCATCGATGAATTCGACGTTTTGGATTTCGTGAGAAGTTCTAAAGCCATCGAAGAATTGGCAGACTGGATATTGAGCATCAATGGCCACTAAGTGGGCAACATTGGTTAAATCAGCGATTTCTTGCACGGAATGAGCACAAATCATCGCAATACCAGTTTGTCTAATGGCGTAAATGTCTTGGTGATCACCAAAGATGGATAAGCTTCTTGTCGCTAAACTTCTTGCAGAAACGTGTAAAACGGCAGGTAAGCATTCACCAACCCATTTGTAGATATTGGGAATCATTAATAATAAACCTTGGCTAGCAGTATAAGTGGCCGCTAAACCACCGGCTTGTAAAACGCCGTGAACAGTACCAGAAGCACCGGCTTCGGATTGCATTTCGCTAACTTTCACGACAGAACCAAAGAAGTTCTTTCTTCCTTGGGAGGCATAAACATCGATATTTTCCGCCATTGGGGAAGATGGAGTAATGGGATAAATGCCCGCTACTTCGATGTAGTTATAAGATCCTAATGATGCGGCAGTATTACCATCAACAGATAGCATCTTCTTTTTAATTTCAGCCATATAAATATATTTCCTTTCTTTATTAGACCAATATTATTATATTGAGGTCGCGCACGCTATACAAGAAAAGAAAACATAAAAATCACTATTTTTTTGCAATTTTGAGTATTTTTTCTCATGAAAACATCACTTTTTTAAAATTTTTTTGGTAAAAAACGCAGTTTTCCGCCTATTAGTTAAATAGGAGGACTTTTTTTATGAAGAAGAGCAAAAGCTTATTTACAATTAGAAGAAAAAGAAAGGAAAGACATCCGCAAATAATCATCGATGCAAACAAAATTACTTTTAAATCAATGTCCTTGACTCATTCCAAAAAAAGTGGAAAAAGAAATAACGTTGCTCTGATTAAAAATCCAAATCGAAACGATAAGAGAAAAGCATATGTTAACAAAAGAATAATTGAAAATTTCAAATTTTTATATTCAAAAGCATTTCAAAACTATGTATTAAGCAATGAGCACATTGAAGAATTGATCAAGTTTTTAGAATCAAAAAAGAAGTAGCGCTAGGCGAGAGTCATTAGCTCTCGCGTCCTACTTCTATTTTTAATGTATCATTAGTCCCCAAAAAAAGCAATGCAATCAAATTCAAAAAAAGAAGTAGCGCTAGAGGCCGAGCTTGCAGCCTGTCCTACTTCTACTATTAGTATAATCTTTCGTTTTGTTTGCTTCAATTCTAATAAAATAAAGTTTTCTCAATTTGGCGGAAGAAAAATAGAGAGTCGGTTGGCTCTCTATTTCTTTTTTCTCTTGGATAATTCTTCCGCGATTAATTTCTTCATAACTCTTAAGTCGCGGTCGGTAAGTTTGGTATTTTTATCAAGCATTCCACCGACGGAATATTTTTGATAAATGAAGTCATTTAGTGATTCATATTGATCCACTTCTTTTTTACGGACAGGAATGATATGAATAGGAGATGGTTTTTTCTCTTCTTCATCTTCAATGAATTTCTTGATTGTGGGCACTAATTCTAACAAGTTAAAAGAGGCATCCATTTTGAGCATTGGTTCGAAATAAGAAAGATTATCATCGATAACTTCCGGATAAACGCCGATGACACGAGAAAGTCTTTCAGAAGTGATGTATTTAGCTTTGATCTTGTTCATCGCGGTTAAATACTTTTTTAAAACTGGAACACTTGGTTTTTTCATATAGATACCCTCTTTCGCTCTTTTTATTATAGATATATCAATAAAATATGACAAGACTAGCAAGGATAAAGAAAACGAGCCTTTACGACTCGTTATTAATTGGCTGGTACCCCCTTAGGGACTCGAACCCTAGACCCACTGATTAAGAGTCAGTTGCTCTACCAACTGAGCTAAGGGGATAGCGCTAGTTAATAATATATTAAATAGGATTGTATTTCAACAAAGTTTTTGCCAATTAAAAGATATAACAAAAGCGAGCCATATGGCCCGCGATTGATAATGGTTTGTTAATTAATATGTTAATAAATCGATTATTTTATCGATATTTGTTTGAGAAACACCAATGCTTAATAAATAATTATTGGCTTGTTCTTGAATATTTGAACCTTCATATTTCTTCAAAATGACATTATATCCATTCGTAATAGCGCTATATTTGCACGCTCCGCCACCGATAGAAGACATATTGGTAAATAAGTAATCTCTAGCTTTATCGTCGCTAGAAACGCCTAATAACGATTCTAATAAATAAGCGATAGCGCCAGTCCTATCTTTTCCTTGGGTGCAATGGAAAATCATAGGATAATTATTTTCTTCCGCCATATAGTCAAACATCTTCTTAATATAGGTTTTATTATAAGTATCTTTTTCTCCACTAGTGTGACTGATAACGGTGCTGCCATCATAATACATAGGACAATTAACATAAGAAACAGTGCTTCCTAATGGGGAAGAGGTTAAACCACTGGTTTCGATTTTGCCATCACTTCCCGCTTCTACTTTTCTTAAATCGATATCGGATTTAATACCTAATTGATTGATTAAAGTATCAATACCTTTCTCAGTTATGGTTTTGATGATGGAAGATTCACTGGATTCGTTAAATTTAGCACTGCGATAAATCATGCCTTGCTTGAATGTTTTACCACCTTCTAAAGCGTAACCACCTAAATCACGGATATTATTGACTCCATCAGCATAGATATTTCTCGCTCCATCATTAGCGGTTTTAAAAGAAGCTACTTCACTAGTGAAAGTGTTGCTCTTATAAACTGAAGAAACAGTCCAATAATAGGTGGTATTAACTTTGCAATTATAAAGGTCAAACTGCATCTTTTTCGTGGTAAATTCCCAACTATCAGACATATCTTCTTTTTCGGAAACTTTGACAATATAATTTCTCGCTTTAATTACAGACCAATTCAAAGAAACAGGAAGAGGGATAGTTTTTTCTTCTTCACCCAAACCATATTTTGTCAAATTATTCGAAAAATCAGTTTCTTTAAAGAATGATTTTTGTTCTTCGGTGTGGATAGAAACAGGGTTTTCAAATTGTTTTAATTGAAATTCGACATTTTCGGGATCATTTTCCGCACATCCGACTAAAGAAAACAAAAGGGGTAAGAATAACAATACTTTTTTCATAACAGAACCTCATAAAAATTGTATCAAAAAAGAGACTACCGAAGTAGTCCCTTTAATGAATTTAATTAAAATTATGCAGCAACGTAAGAGACAGTAATTGTCCAGACGAATCCACGATAGTGAGAGACGAGAGCAATTGTATCGCTAGCAGTGGCTAAATTAAATGTGAGTGTGCCAGCGGTGCCTTCTTCGTTGTAAGGCATTAATTGTGTTTCGCTACCATTGACGGCAAATGTATTGCTGTTGGTTGGGTTAGAATCGGTTTTCTTGTACCAGTCGTGACAAGAGATTTCCACTTTATTGACTAAACCATCAAATTCAATAGTTAAGGTTCCATCTTTACTACCAGTACCGAATTTAAGGAAGCCAGAGGCGTTGGGGTAAGCACCACCACTTCCGTTACCGGAAGAAACGGATGAAGATGTAGCATTAACAACATGGGCAGAGCCTGTGCCAGCGGCATCTTGGATGACTTCTGTGACGGTCTTTCCAGTAATAGAATCGAGCCAAGTATTTTGTTCGGTTCTAGAAGTGAAATCTAAAGTAACACTTTCAGTTAAAGGAGCAGCAGCAGGAGCGACGACTGTGAGAGCAAATGTGCCAGTGACTTCTGGTTTTGCAACAGCAGCAGCGGTAATGGTAACTGGACCAGGAGCAACGCCGGTGACAACACCAGCTTCATCAACTGTAGCAACGTCTTCGTCACTAGAAGTGAATGTAACGGCTTGTTTAGCGGTTTCTGGTTCGACAGCCCAGTCTAAAGCTAAGGTTTTGCCAGCTTCGACTTCGTTTTCGGTGGAATCTAACACAACAGCGGTTGGTTCGGCGAATGATGCGTCTTTGGTCTTTCTCCAAGAAGCACCTTCACATAAGATACCACGAACGACACCATCACTGGTGGCAGCACCTAAACAAACGACTTCATAAGTAGCGTGATCTAAAATTTCAGCACCATTGGCTTCGACTAAAGCGGCTTGGACATCTTCAGGAACGTATTTGTCCATTCTGAGTGTGAAATTGTTTTCACCAATTTTACCTTTAATATCTTGATTGTTTTTGGTGTCAGCTTTTAATGTGGCGTCAGCTAAGGAAACGAATTCAACTTTCATTAACATACCAGCGGCAGCGGCATTGGTTAATTGAGCAGCTTCGGAAACGACCACAGGAGCAACTTCTTCACCTTTAGCGGCGAGAACTTTTAATGAGGCGGCTAAGTCATATTTGGCATCGGTTTTTTGTTCACCGACATCATAAGCGGTTAATTGAACGGATCCGGAATATGCACTGGATTGAGCGTGAATTTCAACATAAGCGCCTAATGGGTGATTGGCCAAGTTTTCATGAGCTTCAGCTTTGAAGTTATAGCAGTATAAGAATTGGCCTTTTCTATAAATGGCTAATGTGCTACCAGCGTTAGCGACAACTGTACCTCTGACGGTGTAATATTGTCCAGCTTCACCCGCTTTAACTTGAGCGATTGTGGATTCACCTTCCACTTCATCTTCTTCCCAAATTTCTTTTTGGCCTTGTGAACCGCTACCTTCACCACTACCTTGTTGGCTTTGTTCACCACCAGAAGGATTGGTTTGAGCACCGGTACAACCGACTACTAATAAAGAAACTGCGAGGAATGGCAATAGAAATAATTTTTTATTCATTATAAAACCTCCAAATTTCTATTCTAATGGTATTATACAAAGTTATGTATAATAGCACAAAGATTTTTTGATTATTTTTGCCACAAAAAAAGAGCCCAAATTGGCTCTTTTTGTCGGCTTTTAACCTATTAACTATTCTTTACGAAAGAATCGATAACAGGAGTGTCACCAATCATGACAGCGGAAATGTCAATAATGCTAGATGTTGCAGAAACCATACCAGACATAGTAAATGTCGCGCCATTTAAATTGGATAAGAAATCTTTAATAGCGGTTTGCACATCAGCGCCAACGTGATAGTTGACAGACATATTCATCTTCTTGCCATCGGAATTCTTTAATTCGATAACCCAGTGTTCGCCAGTTTTTAATTTGCCTAAGGCGATCTTGGTCATGTTGACTAAGAGGCCAGTCACTCTAACGAGAGCACCAGTATCAGCCATTTTGTATTTAACAAAATCTTCAACGGTTGGTTCGCGGAAAGCATTTGGCTTAATAGCATCAATAAGGGCTTGCTCAGTCACTACTCTGATGGTTCTTGGTTTAACTTCGAATAAGCCATTATATGGTGAAACTTCACCATAAACTTCGATGATATCGTTGATTTTGATCTTCATCTCGCCATCAGCGGAATCATAGAAAGAAGCTTGTAAGCAGCCAGCGTATAAGAGAATGCCATCATCACCATCGGTAATCATAACGCCTCTATATATTTCTTCATAAATCCAGTTATAAGCGGCGGAAACACGACCTCTAATAACGACCATGTCGCCAGAGATAGCGGAACCTTTAACTTCAGTTAATGTACCAGATTTAATAGTCTTTACTAAAGCGTTCCAGTTTTTGGTGGCCACTTCTTGACCCACAAATGAATCTGTGGTGGTCAATCCTTTAGGAGCCACAAATCCTTCGCCATAGCCTTCGAATGTGACTTTCGCTTTTAAAGTATAAGCAGCGCCACCTAAAGAAGTAGCAGTTGGGAATTCGGCCAATTCTTCTGTTGTGACAACGATAGAAGTTAATTTGTCACCGGCTTCGTTTAAATATAAATAGTCGCGTGTATAGGCTTCCATTGGAACAATGGTATATTTGATGGAGAAATTTAACCCCACTTGGTCCTCGTCCCAAACTTTTTCGTTAACAGTGGTTACTAAATCAGTGTCGCCTAAAACAACGCCGTCTCCGGAGAATTTAGAATAAGCAACGCCAACTTCTGCGACAACAGCTTGCGCCAATTCGTTGACAACTTCTTCTTCGGTTCTTGTTTCGACATAACCTTTTGCGTTACAACCCACTAAAAAGGGAAGAGCAAGTAATGTAATGAGGGAGCATTTAATAAGATTCTTTTTCATATTTTCCTCCTTAATCGTTCGTAGAAGCATATGTTAAATCTTCTTTATGACCTAATTTGATTTGATAATAGCCTTCTTCAGGATCTTCTTCATCAGGAGCGAAGAAAGTGATAGCGCCGAGAACATTGATGGTTTTATTAACGAAATAGGTGGCATCAGTAGCTCTATTGCCATCTTCTTGCATAGCCCAAACATCATCAGGGACACGGACAGATAATTCATCACCATTGGCGTCACGGCATCTTAATGTTAAAGCACCAGAAGGTTTTTGGGTGGTTGCATCAATTTCGGTATGGCCACTATAGCAAGTTAAATTATTAACTTGGAAAACCATGTTAATTGATTTGCGTTGCGCGGCATCAGCGGCTGAAATAGTATCAATGTCGATGGGATTATCTCTAGAAATAATCTTCATATCGGTATTGGAGTCATATTTGAAGGCGTCGTAATTGACGTTAGTGACTTGTGGATTACCCATATAAATGGTGTAATTGCCCACCACTTCAATTTCCGCACCTAATGTTTGTAATGGCTTATATGTTTTATAACCTGCGAAGACATAAATACCATATTTTTGTCCATCAGAACCGACGGAATATAAATAGGCATCATAAGTGCCAGAGGCTTTATAAACAATACCGGTAAAGCGGACTTTTTTACCATGGAATTTGGATTCATATCCATTGGCTTGATATTCTTTAGCCATTTCTTCTAAGGATGTTTGAGTAGGTGCACCTGTATAGAAATTAGGATCATCACCACTCCACATATTGAGCTTGAGTTCTTGAGCTTGTAAGTCGGCATCGGTAAAGAAATGGGTCAAAGGTGAACCAGACATACCTTTACCAGTGGAGAAGCCTTCTTGCACTAACTCAAGGTTTAGAAGTCTTAATTTATTTAATGGAGCGTTTTCTTGTTTGGAATACCAAACAAATGTTTTAAAACGTGTACCAGTAGAGTCCGTCGAAGCGGCTTGGCCGACTTCGGTGGTATCCGTAGTTAAAACGATTGTTTTAGCTTTGCTAAGTGTTTCTCTTGTAAAATTACTTGCGGCTTTACCCCATTGTTCGATTTTACCAGTAGATTCTGGAGTATCGACACCGATATAACGAGATTTAACCACACGCTTAGCTTCTTCTACTTGATAGAAATGGGTGGTATCACCATCAATGTATTTTTTCACGGTGGCATAACCGATACCATTATCTAAGAAGTTTTTGCCTTCTGCGGAAGTTAAATCGATATAATCAGTCAGGACGCATTGTCCGACATAGTCGGTCTTTTTGGAATTACATCCCACCATCATAGGAGTCATAACTCCTAATGCTAAGGAAGCCACTAAAAAGGATAGTTTAGCTTTCATATTAATCCTCCTTATTAGTTGCCACAAGCACGGATAGCGACTGTGGCGGCATCAGCAAAGGCTTGATCGGTGGTCTTTTGATCTAAAGCTACATTAGCAAAGATGTTGCCAACTTCATCACGAGCAGTAGCACTACCGTAAAAGACTGGTGATAAGAAGAAACGATCACCAATGGTAGCGGTCACTTTAGACACTCTTGCTTGTAAGGAATCACCTTCTAAATATTCTTTATAACCATCTAAATCATAAGCGGATTTACGGATTGGTTCGTAACCACTCTTAACGCCATAAGCAGCGGTATTAGCGGCTCTTACGATATATTTATAGAAATTCCAAGCGGCTTTTTTCACTGCATCAGAACCTTTTTTAAAGAAGCAAATAGAAGGACCTTGTAAGATGTATTTATTCTTATTGCCTTCGTTAGCAGTGACAGGAGCGGGAGCAATTCTCACATCAAAGTTCGTGGAAACGTTATAACTTGTACCACCGGTAGAACCGATAGACATAACGGTCTTACCTTCGGTAAAGTAAGTGGAAGTATAACTGTTATTGGGTAAAGTATTTTTTGTGGCAAAATAGCCAGCTTTATATTTCACCACCAAATCATCAATCATCGTTTTCGCATCAGTGTTATTGAATTTGATGTGATCGGCAGGTTTAGAAATGTTGTCATTTGTGGTATATTCGATACCATTTTGTTCACACATAGTGATGAACAAGTTGCTATCGGAGTCATAACCCATAGGGAATTCTAATCCGGGTTCTAAACCTTTATCCATAATTTCTTCTTTAATAATGCGGCAAGTTTCCCACATTTCATCCCAAGTAGTTGGAATAGAAATTAAAGAAGCGTATTTGGTGACGAAAGTAGCGTTATAGAAGAGAACTTCAGTAGATTTAGCAAATGGGACACTATAGGTACCGGTTTTTTCATATTTGGTGCCTTCTTCCCAATAAGTTTCTACGAAATCTTCTTTCAAACCATCTTCTGCGTTGAATTTTAATTCTTCATCCGCTAAATAATCATCGATGTTGACAATAGCATTAGAAGCCATATAGTCAGCGACGTGATCAGGATAGCAGAAAGCCATTGTGGGCATGGTGCCCGCAGGAATGGCGCTCATTAATTTTTCATGTAAAGCGGGATAATCGCCTTGCGCAGCATGATCAATGACAACATCGGGATATTTTTCTTGGAATTCCGCGATGGCTCTTTTTAAGACATCTTGGTTTCCTTGACCCATTGTGTGCCAGAATTTGACATGGGTTTTGCCATCACCAGTACAACCGACTAAAGCCGGAATGGCTAATAAGGCTGTACCAGCAGCAAGGAATAATAGTTTTGTTTTTTTCATAAGGAATCTCCTTAGCCATTAATGGCGAACATCGTTCTTGAATATGCATCCGCGAAGGCGGCATCTAATGATTTAGTTCCTAAAGCGACGTTAGATAAAATACCATCAACTTGTTTTCTAGCGGTAGAAGAACCATGGAAAGCAGGAGAGACATAGTATCTAGCAGATAATTCATCATAGCGAGCAACAACGCGTTGAATTAATTCATCAGCACCAGTTTGTGTTTCGGCTAAATAATCTTTCATAGCATCGGAATCAAAAGAGGATTGTCTAATTGGAGAATATCCACTCTTGACACACCAAGAAGCTGTGTTCATAGATTTAACGATGAATTTATAGAATTTCCAAGCCGCTTCTCTTTCCGCTTGTGTGGATTTTTTAAAGAAGCAGATGGATGGTCCTTGCATAATGATGTGATTGGACTTAGGTAAGGTGCCACCAAAATCAAATGGGTGTTCAGCATCTGGGGCTGGTAATTGAGCTAAACCAATTTGGAAGTTTTTATCATAGTTATAGCTTGTACCACCGGTGGAACCGATAGACATCAATAAGGAGCCTTCTTTGAATTGAGTAGAGGTATAAGCACCACTAGATAAACCTTGAGTGGTTAAATAGCCTTTATCAACCCAATCGACTAATTTAGTCATCATAGCTTTAGCGGCAGCGTTATTGAAATCCGCACTACCAACACCGGTTTCTTTATTTAAAGAAGTATAAGGAATACCATATTGTTCACATAAAGTGATGAACATATTAGCGTCACTATCATAGCCGAGGACGATTTTGTCAGGATAATCGGCTTTCGCTTCTGCCATTAAGGCTTCCATAGCCTCCCAAGTGGTAGGTACTTCATAGGCTTGACCAGAAGCGTGGTGAGCAGCATCTTCAAAGACATCTTTGTTATAGAATAAGATTTCTGTGGATTTGCTATAAGGAACGGAGAAAATACCTTCCTTTTTATATTCTTGACCTTCTTGCCAATAGGTGGGGATGATATCATCGACTAAGCCATCTGCTTCCGTAAATCCGAGAACTTCGTCATTGACGAAATCATCGAGTTGAAGAATAGCGTTACTTTCCATATATTCGGCAACGTGGTCGGGATAGCAATAAGCCATTGTGGGGGTAGTTCCAGCGGGAATGGCCGCGGATAATTTTTCTTCTAAGTCATCATATCCACCTTGGGCAGCATGGGTGATACCGACATCGGGATTTTCTTCTTGGAATTCTTTGATAAAACGATCAAGAACACCTTGTAAAGTTTGTCCCATGGTGTGCCAGAAAGTAATATTAATAGCATATTTCTTTCCGCTACAGCCTACCATGGCGGTGCCAAGCATAACTAATGCACATGTGGCGATTAATGTTTTTGTAAGTTTTTTCATAAAACCTCCTATACGCGTATATATATTAATAAAGGTTTACGCGATTAACCTTTGATACCGGCTCTACCGACACCCTTCATAATGTATTTTCTAAAGAAAATAAATAAGAGGAGTAATGGGACGGTGACGACCACGGTCGCGGCCATTTGGTATCCATATTGAGGAGTTCCATCAACGGAGAACGAACTACGAAGACCATTGGTGATTAAACGGAATTCTTCTTTGTTTGCCACTAAGTTTGGCCAGACATAGGAGTTCCAAGAACCCATCAATTTAAGAATGAAGATGGAGATTAAGGTTGGAGAGCTAAGGGGCACCATAACTTTCCATAAGTAATTCCAATCACTCTTTCCATCGACTTTACTTGCTAAGTAAAGTTCGTTAGGAATTTGCTTGAAGTTTTGTCTTAATAAATAGATATATAAGACAGAGACCCAGAAGGGGATAATCATCGCTAGATAAGCGCCCCATCTTGTGTCATTTAGCCAACCGAAGTTAGCTACAGTAATATAGTTTGTAATAACCATCATTTCGCCTGGAATCATCATGGTGGCTAACAAAATACCAAAGAGAATATCTTTACCTTTGAAGTTTAATCTCGCAAATGCGAAAGCGGCAAAGATAGTTGTGATTAATGTGCCGATTGTGGAGGCCACACCAACAACTAAGGTGTTGAGTAAGTAGGTGGGGAAATCGAATGTCGATTTATTTAACGCATTAGCGTAGTTACTCCACATCACTACTGTCGGCCAGAATGTTTGTGTGGTGGCACGAATTTCGTCGTTAGTTTTCAAAGAAGTAATTAACATCCAATAGAAAGGTAAGAGGACGATAACCGCCATAACTGCTAAGAAAGCATAGACGAAAACAGTTGAGATAATTTTTAATACCTTTTGGATTTTTTCTGTTTTATCGACAGAAATATTTCCTTCTGGTAATACTAGTTTCAAACTTTCAGTTTCCACTTCTTTATAAGAAGAGGTGACGTTTGATGGTTGCTCAGAGAGTTTCTTAGAAATGTCTTCGACTTTTGCGCCGAGTTTTTTAAATACACTCATAAAGGCACCTCCTAGTAATGGACTCTCTTACTGGAAACAATAAATTGAATGCCAGTAAAGATGAGAATAACAATGAACAATAAGACGGCAGCAGCACAGCCATATTGCACTTGTTTAATAGCAATTGAATCGTAGATGTAATACACGATGGTATACATGTTGTTCAAACCACTTAAAGTACCGGAACGCCCGAACAAACCAACAACGCTGGAATATTCTTTGAATGATCCGATAAATGATGTAATCATGATGTATAAAATTTGTGGTGAGAGTAAAGGAACTGTCACATTCATGAAAGTTTTGAATTTACCCGCAGCATCAACAGATGCAGCTTGATAGTATTGTTTGTCGATGTTTTGTAAACCAGATAAGAAGATTAAAATCTTATAAGGTAACGCGTGCCATACGGAATAAATACATAAAGCCACCATCGCTCTTCCGGCGGGAGCACCTTGGTCAACCCAAGTTAAGCCTGCGGTGTTAAACAAGTAGTTCCACAAACCAGAAATAGGATTGCCACCGGCATCGGTACCACCCATAAAGATAACGGAGAAGACCATACCAACGGCAATGGCGTTAGTAACATAAGGCATGAAGAAGATGGTTTGGAAAATCTTCTTTAACCATTTAATAGAATTTAATCCGACCGCAATTAATAAGGAAATAATAATTGAAGCAGGAACGGTGACAAACACGACGATTAAGGTATTAGGGATAGCGTATTTGACAACATCGCTATAAACAGGGGTGATATTCCCCGCCCCATCATCGACATAGGTGGTTTCAAAAATCTTGGCAAAATTACCAAAGGTAAAACCACTGCCAGATTGGGTTAAATACACATAATCCTTCGTGAAAGCAATACTAATTGTGCTAATTAGAGGATAGAAGGTAAATACAGCCAAAAGAATGATGACAGGTGATAAATATAACCACGCTCTCCAATCGTTTTTCTTTTGCATATATTAATAGATCCTTTCCTCGGTTTCTTTATTGAAAATAAAACATTTGTGAGGTTTGACTTTTAAGGAAACAGGACCGGGTTTGACATCGGTATCTGCATCAATGATGATTTTCACTAATGGGCGTTCGGATTTCTCATGGGTGGCAACGATGGAAATATCACGGCCGAGTGTTTCAATATTGATAGCTTCCACTTTGAATGGACCATCTTTGGCGACTTCGAAGCCTTCTGGTCTAATGCCAACACAGACTTCTTGATCTTCGATTTCTTTATCTTTGAGTTCTAAGACACAAGCGTCATTGATGTATAATTTGTTCTTTTTGACTTCTCCAGCAAAGAAATTAATTGGAGGAGTACCTAAGAAGTTAGCAACGAATTTGTTGACTGGGTTGTTATAAACTTCTTGTGGATGATCTCTTTGTTGCTCCACACCAAGTCTCATAACGACGATTTCATCAGAGATGGACATCGCTTCTTCTTGGTCGTGAGTAACGAAGATGGTTGTAACGCCAGTTCTTTGTTGCAATCTTCTAATTTCTTCACGGGTTTGTAATCTTAAACGAGCATCTAAGTTAGATAATGGTTCGTCAAGTAACAAGACACGTGGGCTCTTAGCAAGAGCACGGGCGATAGCAACACGTTGTTGTTGACCACCAGATAATTGCGCTGGTTTACGATTCAAATAATCTTCCGGAATCTGCACGATTTCAGCGGTTTTACGAACGATTGAATCGATTTCTTCTGGTCTTAATTTTCTCTTGACTTTGATGGGGTTGCCATCGGCATCTAAGATTTTTTCACCGGCATGATGGACATAGCCGTTCTTATCAGTGACATCTTTAGTGTAGACCTTATCTTCTTCCACTCTTAAGTTAGTGAGAGGGAAGGCGATGTTTTTGTAAAGAGTCATATGGGGGTACAAAGCGTAGTTTTGGAACACTAATCCAATACCGCGTTTGTCAGGTGAAAGACGGGTGACTTCTTCATCACCAAACCAAATTTCGCCACTGGTTGGTTCTTCGAGACCCGCAATCATGTAAAGTGTGGTTGATTTACCACATCCAGAAGGACCTAAAAGTCCGATTAGTTTTCCATCAGGAATAGTAATGTCTAGATCGTTGACGGCAATCGTATCTAAAACACCCTTTTTTGGATTCCCAGGGAAAACCTTGGTTAGATGTTTTAATCTAATTTCCATGACTAATCTCCTTAGTAAGTTGATTTCATTATATAACACTAATAGTGTTGTTGCAATTTTTTCACTAACAAATTAAAAAAGCACGCTTTTTTAAAGCATGAAAAAACGCGACCTTTTTCATCGCGTTTTCTTATACTAATAGGTTAATTATTTTCGATAGTTAACTGTGAGCTTTTCAATCTTATCTTTTTCGTTTTGAGAGAGGGCATCATAAGTGTTATTTTGAATGCCTTTAATACCTCTCATAACGGGGATTTGCACGGAAATTTTTTGGAACATCAATCTCGCGATACCAGCGATAAGGAGTCCACCACCAACGGCTAAACCCACCATGGATACCCAGAATTCCGCACATTTAATAGTGATATGTTTTTGGAAGGTTTCGGCATCCATTTTGTTGGATAAGAATAAGAATAATAAACCAACGATTAAAAGGGTGGTTCCTAAAACGATATGAACCATCGCATTATCGACTTGTTCACGGGAGTGATTGTAACGATTATGGAGAGATTGAGCAAATGCTCTGGTGTCAGCTTCATTTCTATTTTCCATAGTTATCTCCTTAATTCAATAACGTGTTTCCATGTTTGGATATTTGCACCATACGAATGATATGGAAAACGAGAGTAATAACAAGCCCTGCACCCGTTAATATGATGCCGGCTAAGACAAGAGGAGAAAGGTATTGTTGTTGAGTGATGCCAAAGACTAAAAGCCAAATGCCACCGGCTAAACCAACGGCAGCGATTGCTGCACCGATAAGTCCTAAGATATAGCCTTTAATGGCTAAAACGGCACCGATAACAATAATGACGGCCACGATTAAACCCCAGACCCAATCATAGGGTCTAACAAGGGCCTGTTGTTCTATGGTGGTGAAATGCATAACCCATGTTAATCCACCGATGAGTGTGGCATAAGCACCAGCAAACAAGAGGATAATTCCCAATTTCTTACTCATAAAAATTGTCCTTTCTTCAAGTCAATGTCATTATACCATAAAAATAATTTATCAAATATATTTTTCAAAATATTGAAAAGGGCCATTAATAGGCGATTGTTTTGTCTTGTAAATCCAGCTCTTCTGCCTGCTTTTGAGATTCGATATATTCCTTCTCATTTTTAAAGACTCGTTTGTCAGAAGAATCAACGACATAAGTGCCAATAACATAGTCATGAAGCGACTGGTTGTTTTTATTAAAAACAAACATTGTGAATGACACTATCATAGGAATCAAGAAAGAGACCATGCTGAGGAAGACTTCGATGAACAAAAAGAAGATGAATCTTAAAAGGAATCTGGGGAAAGACGGAGAGAGTCCCCTGCTATCGACAACTGATATCTTAAATAAGAATTTTCCTAGGGTACGACGACCATTGCCAAAGATCAATGGAACGATGAATTCGAAGAGGGTTACAGAGATAAATATAGGTAATAGTAGGATAAGGAAAATAAAGGAGATATTGAGGGTTTTAGTGGCTTCAACATAGCCTGGATATTTAGCGATATATATCGTGGCATCTTGACTCAATGTTCTTCCGTAAAATTCGAACATTTTCTTTAATGAAGCTTCATCTTCCGCGACCGGAGTGGTTGTAGTATGAGAATCATCTGTGTAGATAAAAAGGCCACTATTGATTTTTAAATCAATATAATGTTGGTTAGACCAAGCGGTATCAGAAAAGAATTGCTCTTTATTATAAAAGTTTGTCAATGCGACATTTAATTCATCATTACAAGTCTTATATTGATCGGGCGTTTCAGGTTTGTAATAATCGCATAAAGCGATAACATCTTTATTATTTTCAATATATAAACCAGTATCTAATTGCACTTGATCTAAAGTTTTACCAGCATTTTGATAAAAAGGAACATTTCTTAAAATAGCTTGGGAAGCAATGGCTAAACCAAGACCTGCCGCTACCATGGCGATTAAATCAGCACCAAAAGCTAATAGACGAGCGGAAAAACGGGCTTTTTCAAATTTTACTTCCATAAATCCCCCTCTTTCTTATCTTCTGGTAAGGAATCTTGAATAGGATGCATATTTCTTAAATCAAGAGCGTAAACATCCATTATCTTATCATAGATATTTTGTTTATATGTGGTAGCTAAATTAAAAATAAAGGAAGCAATACATAAAAGAATGGCCACTACTGCCGCTAACCATAAATCAATAGTAAATCCCATCATGGTAATCATCGGAAGAGAGAAAGTGGCGTTTCCTAATATTAAATAAGGAATAAATAGAGGAATAAAGAAATATCCTAGACATTGCATCAAACTTCTTAATAATAAAGTGGAAAAAGGAATCGGTTTATCTTCTCTTGTAACGAAAGATATTTTTAATATACGGTCCACAAAAGTCTGTCCGTTTTTAAATAAAGCAGGGACTAATAAGAAATATAAGAAATAAAAGACGACATATGTCACAATCGCGGAAATGGTGAAGTGATAATAAATGATTTGGTTTTGTTTCATCACCACAGCGTATGACTCTTGATATTGATCACTTTGATTTAGTACTTTTTCCGCCTCTACGATGGCTTTTTTATAAAAGTCCACTAATTTATCGTAATAGGCTTTGTTTTGCGCATTAACGTCGCTATTAACATATTTAAGAATATTATTACGCGCTTCTTCGGTTAATTTAGCGGGACCAACATAATCTTTATCCCATAAAAGAGGCTCGTTTTGCGCACTTATTTGATAAATATCGTTACTGACATAATTAAAATCATAAGTCAAAACGACATCATCTTTTTTTAGATTATTATTTGCATAAGTGACATAAAAATAATATAAGGGGTCAACATATTGACCTTTATCATCTAAGTCACCTTTATATAATTTGTCATCGACATATTTATTAACAATAGAATTAGAAGATAAAGCTTTTCCTTCTTCATCTAAATACATGAGGTGACCATCTAAATACATGTCACGACATGTTTGTAGATACACTTCTTGCGTTTCGTGTGCACTTTTAAAAGAGGGAAGAATTCTCGTGATTTGATAGGCTCCTAACATATAGACCAAGGCTACGATAATATAAAAGAGAAATAAATCACCTAATGCGGCTAATAATCTTCTTCTTGGTCTGACAATATCCGCTTGAAAATTAAGAGGTCCTTGTACTTTCGCTTTAGTCATGGCTTTATTATCTAATATTTTATTTAAAAAGGATATAGAAAAAGCCTCTTCCATAAAGGATGAGGCTTATTTTGTAATTCGTTATTCCTAAATTATTTAAGAATGTCAACGACGTTACCAGCACCGACGGTACGGCCACCTTCACGGATGGAGAACTTGGTTCCTTTTTCCATCGCGATGGGGTGAATTAATTCGACGCTGAGTTCGACGTTATCGCCAGGCATAACCATTTCGACACCGGCAGGCAAGGTGATAACACCTGTGACGTCGGTTGTACGGAAATAGAATTGAGGACGATAGTTACTTAAGAAAGCGGTATGACGGCCACCTTCTTCTTTAGTAAGAACGTAAACTTGAGCTTTGAATTTGCTGTGTGGAGTAACGCTTCCGGGTTTAGCAAGGACTTGACCACGTTGGACTTGATCACGGTTGATACCTCTTAATAAGACACCAACGTTATCACCAGCTTGGACGAAATCACATGTTTTACGGAAGGATTCAAGACCTGTAATAACAGATTTTTGTGTTTCTCTAATACCGACGATTTCAACTTCGTCACCGAGTTTAGCTTGACCACGTTCGACACGGCCAGTAACGACGGTACCACGACCAGAGATGGTCATGACGTCTTCGATAGCGAGTAAGAATGGTTTGTCGTTTTCACGAGCAGGAGCAGGGATGTAAGTATCACAAGCTTCCATTAATTCTTCGATGCATTTTTCAGATCCTGG
>JAEEHE010000095.1 GCA_016280685.1 Caryophanales bacterium | reverse complement strand
GCCAATTGTTATATGGCTTCGAAAATGCGCTAGCTTCAACTTGCGACACTCTTCTTATGCATAAAAACGATTCTGCATCATCATTAGGATTAGGATTTGTTTCCATTTTTATGTAGTCATTAGGCTTACTAAGAACTCTTAATACAGAATGAGTGAACATATATCCAGAGATATACATTTTTCCATCAATTTCTGTTTCTTCGACTACCGCAACGATAAATGGATGAGATTTTCCCTTTTTATAAATTCTAAAATGGTACTTGTCTGGTCCATTGTAGTTTTTGAAAGACATGTCAATTCATCCTTTCTTTAGACAGTAGTGGTGCCTTCAAAAGGAGATAATAAAAGCCATCACCATAATGAAAACACCTTTTTGTAGTTATCGACTAAGTCCCGTAACTACTGGTGTTACATCATCCTCGTGATGGCCACATGCTCAATTAAATAAATAATTGTAGGGAGCGCGGTGATCTTCTTACATCTAAGACCGTGTCCTAAGGGTCGCCATTTGTCTTAGACATTCATATCACTACTGGGCAATACTTTCCCTATTACCACACCCTAACACGTAGTGTGATAGTCCACATATCCATTGGCCTCAGTGTACCTGCGTATGGTCGACTTTGTTATTAGCTAGTTCATAGCGCCTGTGGTCTAAATATACGAGCAACTTTACTTTATCATAAGTGTATCTTTTATAAAATAAAGAGGCATTTTTTAGTTTCATTTTTCTATATTTGATAAGAATTATTTCTTGTATGGTTGTGTAGATAATCATTTAAGTGATAGAGTTTTATATGAAAATAATTAATGCGGAGGAAAGTCTTTGTGTCATCAAATACTGATGAAATGAAGAAAAACAAGAAAAGAGTCAAAGCGACAAAAGGTGAGAAAAAACCTAGCAAACACACTCATCTTGTTTTGATGTTTTCTTTAGCGCTTTTAATGTTATTAACTGTAGCAGCTATTGTTACCGGTAGTGTTTTAATTATTAATCGCACAACCCGTGAACACCGCACCCAAATTATCGAACATACCGCCCAATTAGCGGTTACATATATCGATGGTGATAAAGTCGATGGTTGGCTAGAAAATGGTAAAGATGATTCATATGAATCAACTGCTACAACTTTACATAGTGTGTTAGATAATACCGCGTATCTCCAATATCTATATGTCTATCAAATTAGAGAAGATGGATGTCATGTCGTATTTGATTTCGATTCTAAAGATTTGGAAACTGGAGAAGTGGTGCAAGGAAATTCTTTGGGAGATTTAATTGAATTCGATGAGAGCTGGGAAAAATTAATTCCTACTTTATTAGCGGGTGGTGAAGTCAAAACATTAGAGACTAAAGATACTTATGGCTGGCTATTAACTCGTTATGAACCGGTATTTGATTCACATGGCAAATGCGTCTGTTATGTCGGCGCTGACCTTTCTATGAAAGGCGTGCAAGATTATGTGAGAAATTATGTTCTTATAATTACGGGAATTGCCATCTTTTTCTTAGCGGGTTGTATCGTTTTAGGCATGCGTATCTATATCGGCGCTCGTCGTGCTGATCAGATGGAAAGTTTAATCGAAAGGCAAAAACACGATAAAGAATTAACTAGAGAAATTATCGAAGCTTTCGCGAAGGTTGTCGACTTAAAAGACACATATACCCAAGGTCATTCTTTTAGAGTGGCAAAATATACTGAAATGCTCGCTAGAGAATTAGGATATGATGAAGAAACAATTGAGAAATACCATAATATCGCTTTAATGCACGATATCGGTAAAGTTGGTATTCCTGATAATGTTTTAAATAAACCTGGTAAATTAACCGAAGAAGAATATGAATTAATTAAATCTCATACTTCTAGAGGTTATGATGTCTTGAAAAATATTAGCATCATGCCAGAAATCGCAACAGGAGCGCGTTTCCATCATGAGAGACCGGATGGTAAAGGTTATCCTCTTAATCTTAAGCAGGATGAAATTCCTCGTGTTGCACAAATTATTGCAGTAGCGGATTGTTTTGATGCGATGTATTCTAATCGTCCTTATCGCCCGAGAATGAATTTTGAAAAAGCTGTTTCTATTATTAAAGATGCATCTGGTACACAACTAACACCTGATGTCGTTGATGCTTTCTTGCGCTTAGTGGAAAAAGGTGAATTCCGCGATCCTGATGATCATGGTGGTGGAAGTGTTGATTCTATCGAGAATATTCATAGTAGTAAATAAATCCTTCTATTGGTATTATAAAAATTATTTAAATTGCTCTATTTATTTAGTAAAATAAATTATCATTATATAAACGGTTTTCATTATGGAAGAAATCTTTGAACAAGTACGTTCTTATATTACAGAATATGGATTCAAACTCTTACTCGCCATCTGTATTGCAGTAGTAGGTTTTGTTATCGCCTGGTTTATCGGATTCTTAATCAAGAAGATATTCTTAAAGACTCGTGTCGATGGAGCAATATTAACATTTATTGTTTCTATCTTAAGAATTTTAATCGTTGTTCTTGCGGTTCTTGCAGGTGCCTCAGTCTTAGAATTATCGACCAGTGGTCTTATCGTTTC
>JAEEHE010000016.1 GCA_016280685.1 Caryophanales bacterium | reverse complement strand
GTCCCATGAAGTGGGGAATAGATAATCTTCACATCTTTATTTACATCTTCACCCTTAATCACGGATTCGTCTTTCAGGCGATTAATGAATCTTGTATATAGCTCATCATCGATATATTCGATTGATCCCTCTGTAACATAGTTATCAAAATCACCGTGTTTCACATCATTAAAGATATCTAATGATTCTATTTCACTTAATATCACTTTCGCGGCATGTGTGGTTATTTGACAACCATCACTTCCATATACTTTATAACCATTATATTTCGCTGGGTTATGACTAGCGGTAACCATAATACCTGCGGAACAATGTAGTTCTCTTACCGCATAACTTAAACATGGTGTGGGCATCAGTTCTTTATAAATAAAGACCTTAAGTCCATTCGCGGCGAATACTTCCGCTGCGGTCTTCGCAAATAAAGTGGATTTAATACGCGAATCATAACTAATCGCAATACTTCTATTATCTTTAAAGTTCTTATTTACGTAATTAGCTAACCCTTGCGAAGCTTTTCTGACCACATAGATATTCATCCTATTCGTTCCTGCGCCTATTCCTCCTCTTAAGCCACCGGTACCAAATTCTAAATCGCGATAAAAAGCATCTTCTATCTTAGAAGCATCATCTTTCATAGAAGATAATTCATTAACTAAATCAGCGTCTTCTTTGGCCAAGAGACACCAACGTTTATATTCATCCATTATTTCACTCATAATAAATACCTGATTTCAAAGATATTATCTAATATTGAAATCATATTTTCATTAAAAAGAAAGTAAACAAACAAAAAATATCAAAAACCAAAGAATAAAAAGGAGAGGTTCTCACCCCTCCTATTTTTTATTTATCTAAGTCTTCTCTAAGTTCCGATGAATTCTTATATCTTTTAGCTTTTGTTTTATCATTAGATAAATCATCAACTTCTTTAAAAGCCTCTAGAGTTTGTTTATTAGGAATCTCTAAAGAGGAATCAAAACAATCCTCAAAGAATAATGAAGCCGCACCGATCTTCCCGGAATCATATCCGAGTTCGGAAGTGATGATATCCACCTTTGGTGTACCTTTATAACCATAATCTCTTTCTTCACAGTATTTCACTACTCTAGAAATTAAATAATCTCCTTCATTTGCGACACCACCAGAAAGGCATATCGCTTCTGGTCTAAAGATATTAAAGAAGTTCATTAATCCTTCTGAGAGATATCTCACATAGTTCTCTACGAGAATATGTCCGTATTTATCTCCCTCTCTATCTGCGATAAAGGCCGCTCTGGCATCAAGTTTACCTAATCTTTTTACTATTTCATGTAATTTAGAATCTTGATGTTCTTCCATCATCTTTTTAGTTTCTCTAATTAACGCGGTTGCCGAAGCATATGTTTCAAAGCATCCTTTTCTTCCGCAGGTACATGGTTCTCCATCCATCACTACGATTGTGTGACCAAGTTCTGCACCTTTGCCCATATGACCTTCATAGAGCTTACCGTTAATGATGATGCCACCACCGACACCGGTACCTAAGGTAAACATTAATAAGTTCTTATATTTCTTACCCGCACCAAACTTGGCTTCACCTAATGTTGCCGCGTTCGCGTCATTAGTGATCCTTACAGGTAATCCTGTACTTTCACTGATCATCTTAGATATAGGAAGTTCATACCATTGAAGATTATTAGAATAAGTTACTACCCCATTAAGGGAATCAATACATCCAGGAACGCCTAATCCAATACCGAGGACATTATCTTTGTTATAGGTATGTTCTTTTAAATATTTATTAATCACTTCGATTAAGGCATTAATAGTCTGTTCTTGATTTAAAGATTTATCCACTGGTAAAGAGAAAACATCTAGTACTTTACCATCACTAGTGACCGCACCACCCTTAATAGAAGTGCCACCAATATCTACACCAATCGCTAATTTCTTTTCCATAATTCTAATGTCCTTAATTTCTATTCAATGTAATTATATCTCAAAGGCTTATTATTAAAATAAAAAAGAGTTTCTTCCTAGTTAGATTAGGAAGTGCTCTTCTCGATATATTTTTCACCTATATGGCGATATACAAACTCATCATCTAAAAGCATTACGTTATAATCGACATCGACGCTTCTTAAATAAGTATTAACCGAGATTATTTTTCCTTTCAATGTTGGCGAACCAAATGAATATGTGAATAACACAACATCACCAACTTTGAATTTTGGATTCACTTCTACGTCCTTAAACTCAGAAACATCTTCCCATTCATCTGATCTCCAACATCTTCTTAAATAATTATGTCCGCCATCGACAGCGCAGTTTCCACATGAACACCATTTATAATCGTGTCGAAAGGTGCTCTCTATTGTTTCTCCGCACTTTTTGCATCTTATTCTGTTATGAACTATTATTCTTACTTCCATAAATCACTTGTACTTTGCTAGTTCTTCTAGTTTACTTAATAGCTTATTCATTTCTTTTTGTATTTCTTCTTCCTTGGGCAGATAAAGCATATATTTAGACGCAAATATTTGTTTGTTATCTAACGGAAGTGTGTATCTCACTAAAGTGTCACTTTTATCCGCACT
>JAEEHE010000094.1 GCA_016280685.1 Caryophanales bacterium | reverse complement strand
TAGCGATTAAATGAATCAATATCTCTTCTACACCACTATATAAGGCAATCGCACTACCGATATAAATGTAAATTGTGTAAGCGAGATAAACCTCATTAATTAAAGCAAAGGGGAAGAAGAAGACAATTAATCCTAATGCTTTATTCGCATAAGTATGTAAAGAAGCAAATTTATGGAATTTAATCGCACAGATGATATAGGCGATAATATGCAAAACTGTAGGAACGATAATAAAAACCCAATATAGAGGAATAAAGAGTCTTAATAAGGTGGGGAATATCTTAATACCCATAACCGCATAGAATAATAAATCACCGATACTATCGTATATCGTTCCAAATTTAGAAGTGAGATTATACCTTCTAGCGACATAGCCATCTATCGCATCGCTTAAACCGCATAAACCATAGAATATATAAAAAGATAAATCAGGAAATGGTAAAAAGATCATCACTACCGCTGCGATATAGCGAATGGTTGTAATCATATTGGGAATATTTCTAATAAACCAATTCTTTTTCTTCGTTTCTTCCATAGCGAAAGAATTATAATGCCTTTACCGAAAAGAAAAAAGCACAATTTCTTGTGCCCTATTTTCTATCTATGAGCGATGCACCACTTAATGAGTTCTTGACATAAATAGAGATATCTTTGGTATTTCTCCGGATCTCTAAAGTGTTCTTCTCGACTTTGTGGATTCTCTTTTTTATATTCTAATTCTTTATCGCCAAATTGTTCGCTGGTTAAGTCGATAATATGGTCATCAACGACGTTATAACAGTGATATCCCCCTTCATCTAAAGGGACACCATAAACTTCACCACCGAAGATGTCTTGTAGTAAGAAAGCGGTAATCGAACATTGACCTAAGGTCTTATTGCCTTTTGACCAATCCTTTCTCATTCTCGGCGCGCAGCTATATTCACACCAGATATCGCTTAAGGCTTCATATAAATCTCTCGGTAAGAGGATTTCTGGATATAATCGATGTTTCGCCCAGACATTAGATTTATTACCGTTATAAAACTTGTATTCCATAAATAACTCCTAAAATCTTAATAATGATTACTATTATTTTATTTGAAAATAAAACATAATTAAATAGTTAAAAAAAGATATATAATTAACAACATGGAGCAGGTAAAAAAGAAAAGAGAAAGAAAATTCTTACACCACTATGTGGTTGGCAAAGATATCAAGTATCGTGGGCCATTATCATATCGTCATTTAAGAATTATCGCTTGGCTATGCATCGCTTTATCACAAATCGGTGTCATTATGATTATCGCGGCTTATTTCAACAAAGATGCCGCTAATAATTTAGAAAGTGCTTCCACTGTCTTTAGTTACCTAGGAAGTTTGATGTTACCACTATTATTAGTGGCGTCATTCTCCATCATCTTAAATGCCAAAAATGGATATAAGAAATTAATCATTACTTATTCCGGTGGCGTTATCGGAGTCTTTTTAGCCTTTCTTTATGTCTATCTTCACTACATGACTGGTATTGCTATGAAGATCAGTGGCGATATTCAAAGCGCAGAAGCCTTATTAGAACTAATACTAAGTTTTGTTAATAAGAATGGTTTCTTTGCCTTTAATATCTTTGTCGATTTATTACTCTGTACTTTATTTACTTTCTTTATTAACTATCAGCCGACCCAATATTTCCAAGGAAAGAAGATTATAATCTTTAGATTATTTGCTTTATTACCTTTCTTATATGAGGTTGCTTCTTTAGTGTTAAAAACCTACGTGATTAACGCAAATATCACTTTAAATCCTTATTTCTATCCTTTCCTCACCACTAAATCACCGGTGATGTTCGCGGTCTTTATCACATTAACTTTCTTTATCAAATATCGTGAGCATTTCTTCATTAAACACGGTGGTAATAAAGAGGATTATCCTAAATTCTTACAAACTAATGCGAACTCTTTTCATTTCTCTGTATTCGCTACGATTACTTTTACCATTGCCGCAATCATCGATTTAATACTCGCTCTCGGTTTAGGGATCTATTTCTCAGGGGTGAGTTTAGAAGCAGAAGAAGTCAAAGGATTTTCTGAAGCTGCTTCTTTAGCGATGAAACACGTTGATTCCTTAGGAATCGGTCGATTAACTCCATTCCTTATAATCTCACCGATATTCTTATTATTCTCTTATACAAGAACGCATAAAAATCGTCTTATCGATGTCCTTATTCCAATCGTCGGAATTGTCTTAATATTATTTGTCTATCTCGAAGGATTCTATTGGATTATCGTCACTATTCCAACCGGTTCTTCTTCCTCTTCATCTATCGCTTAACAGGAGATTTTTATGAAAAAGATGCTTTATGGAACCCAATATTATCGTTTTCCTACCCCATTAAAAGAAGAATGGGAAAACGATCTTTCGAAAATGGGAAATTATTCTTTAGATACCTTCCAAATCAGAATTAATTGGAGGGCTAATGAAATTAAGGAAGATGTCTATAATTTCGACGATGTCGATGAACTAGTCAGGTTATCCCATAAATATAATAAAAAAATCATTATTAAATTCTTATTAGAATGCGCTCCTCAATATATTTTTGATAAATATGAAGGAACAAGAATTGGTCCTAGAGGGGAAAAGATTAGAGGTGGCTACCATGGAGCGTTCTATGGTGGTTGGCAACCCTGTTTCACCAATCCAAAGATTCAAGAAAGAGCAGTAAAATTTGTTCAAGAAGTCGTCAAGAGATATAAAGATGAAGACAATCTCCTTTTCTATAATGCTTGGAATGAAATTAGAAACCGCCCTATCGAAGATTGTTTTTGCCCATATTGCAAGAAAGAATATCAATCTTATTTAAAAAATAAATATCACACGATCGATCGTTTAAATAAATTCTATGGAGCAACCGAAGAGAGCTTTGACAAGATTGACTTACCTTCTATGCCTCACGGTTTTTGGGATATTTACGAATTCAAGAAATTCCGCGGTGAATATATCAACTATCAAAAGGTCAGAATGGTCTATGACGCTGTCAAAGCGATAGATAAAAAACACCAAGTGATGTGCCATGTCGGATTTACAAGTGGTTT
>JAEEHE010000093.1 GCA_016280685.1 Caryophanales bacterium | reverse complement strand
CTGAGAATTAATTATTAAATTAAAAGCAAACAAAAATGCATATCGCGTGATATGCATTTTTTATTGTTCCACTACTAGAATTTAGAAGTATCGAATTCCTTTAAAATCTTTTCTAATGGTTGAATCACTTTCTTGACATTACCATCGACAAATGGATTTCTTAATTTGTTATGTTCGAGTAAGGTAACAAATGGAGCTTGTCCACCAAATTTACATAATTTAACGTACTTTTTCCAGGTTTTCTCATGATCTTTTCTCATTTCTAAAAAGAATTGGAAGGCCACTACTTGTGCTAAAGTATAATCGATGTAATAGAATGGAGAAGCGAAGATATGACCTTGTCTCATCCAATATGTACCACGCGCTAACGTGGGTGTTAAATCATATTTCTTATGAGGTGTATATTTAGCTTCTAATGATTTCCAGAAAGCACATCTCTGTTCATGTGTAGCGTTTGGATGTTCATAAACCCAGTGTTGGAATTCATCAACAGTAATACCATAAGGTAAGAATTCAATCGCATCTGTTAAATGAGAGTATCTATATTTGTCCGCATCTTTACCAAAGAATTTTTCCATATATGGCCAAGCGAAGAATTCCATACTCATGGAGTGGATTTCACATGACTCTAAGGTTGGATTCCTATATTCAGGAATCTTGATGGGGAATGATAAGTATGCTTGTAAAGCATGACCACCTTCATGGCATAAGACATTGACATCGCCTTCTGTGCCATTGAAGTTAGAGAAGATGAATGGGGCTTTATAAAGTGGAAATTGGGTGCAATATCCACCAGGAGCTTTGCCTTTTCTCGCTTCTAAATCCATGAGGTTGTGTTTCATCATGAATTCAAAGAATTCTTTACTTTCAGGACCTAAGTCACTATACATTTCGTGAGCGACTTTCACTAATTTCTTGGCGTCGCCAACTGGTTTAGGATTGCCGGATTTAAATCTCAAATTGTAATCGAAGTATTGTGGATCTTTAATATCTAAATCCTTCATTTGCTTCTTATATAATTTATCGCACACGGGAACGACACTTTCATAGATTTGTTCACGATATCCTTTAACCATCTTCGCATCATAGTCCATACGGCCTAAACGGAGATAACCTAATTGGACGAAATTCTTATATCCGAGTTTCTTCGCCATACCATCTCTAAGATGAACAAGTTCATCGTAGATTTTCGCCAATTTCTCTTCGTGAGCGCCTAACCATTTATCCATGGCCATCGCCGCTTCTTTACGGGTTTCTCTATCTTTATCTTGGAGATATTTTCCGAGTTGAGAAAGATTTAAGACTTCACCGCGGAATTTGATTTCTGCACCACCCATGATGGAATCATATTCGCTGACCAATTTGTTTTCTTGAATTAAATCAGGAATGATTTTTTCATTAAAAGCTTTTAAGGAAGCATCGAGCATTTGGAAATAGTATTTGCCCATTTGCTTTTCCATCTCTTTACGATAGATTGCTTTGGTGAGAATTCTCGCGTATTGATTGGAGTAATTGGAGACGATCGGAGATAATTCATCCACTCTCGCTTGAGCTCTCTTATAAACTGGATCTTTGGTGTTGCAGGAATAGCGGACATAAATTAAGCTAGCATCGGTTTCAAATTCAGTCATCACTTTATTCCAGTGTTTAATAACACTGCTCGCAGTTAAGACACTGCCACATTCCTCTAATTCTTTAATTAGTTCACCAAGAGCTTTGTTAACTTTTTTCTCAGTGGGTACAGTTAAAGGGAAATCTTCAAATTTCATATCTAATTCTTTACTCATAAGCATCTCCTTCTTAAATATGTAATCAATTATCTTTATTATAAATAAAAAAATATCTCACAACAATCAAGTTATGAGATAAGTTCCTTCTTTTTCACACGGAATATTTTAAAGACAAATCGGCAAGGTAAGAATCTAATCCAATAATTGTATCCGAGGACGTCAGCGTTATACATTGTGACATTATTGCGATATAAGGCATCCGCTTCAACAACATTCTTTTTCGCCTGGTTAAATTCATTACTAGAGACGAGATCACTATGCTCGTTAGCGACGAACATCACTTCATCTTTTAAATATGATAATGTGTTATTCGCTTTGATATATTGTGCAGAACCCGGCTCTTCGAAGTCTTTTTCAGAAATTGAATTGAGTTTTTCCACTAATTTCGGATCGATATCCACTCCCGATTGTCTAATCACCGAGAATATCTTTTTGAGGTTTTCTAATTTGGTAAAGAGAACCACGACCATCGCTTTTTTGTGCTTCTTAAAAATGGTGAGATAGCTTCCCACGAAGATAAGATTGGTAATGAGTAATAAGACCCATGTACCTACGATAGCGCCGATAACGATGAATGTAATTCTTAAAGCTTCTGGCATAATTTCCCTTTCAAAGTATATATCATACCGAGATGAAAAGAAAAAACAAACACTTTATGAAGAAAACACAAAAATTGATAATAATATCGATATATGATATTATTTCCACGAGGAAAATATATGAGCAAACAACCTATTATCGGTATTATGTACGATTTCGATAAAACATTATCGACAACCGACATGCAAAATTACGACTTCATTCCTAACTTAGGGATGTCTCCGGAAGAATTCTGGGGAGCCACCTCACAGTTCACAAACAAGGAAGGTGTCGAAAGAATCTTATCATATATGTATATGATGATTTGGGCATGTAAACAAAAAGGTATCAAATTAACTAGAGACTACCTCCATGAATGTGGCAAGAATGTTAAATTCTATCCCGGTGTCACCACTTGGTTTAAAAGAATTAATGACTACGCAGAATCCAAAGGTGTCAAAGTCGAACACTATTTAGTGAGTTCAGGCACAATTGAAATAGTCGAAGGTACTTCTATATTCTCTAACTTCACCAAAGCGTGGGGTTGTGAATATTATTACAACGAACAAGGTGAACCAGTCTGGCCTAAACTCGCGATTAACTACACTCAAAAAACTCAATTCTATTTCCGTATTTCTAAAGGTGCGGTCGATGTCACTAACGATGATTCCGTGAACGAAAAGAAACCGGAGAGAAGAATCCCTTATCGCAATATCGTCTATTTAGGTGATGGAATGACCGATGTCGCCTGTATGACATTAGTCAAACATAATGAAGGCACTTCTATTGCCATCTATCCAGAAAAAGATAGCGATAAAGTGAGAAACATCTATGACGATGGAAGATGCAACTTCATCTGTCGCGCTGATTATTCCGCGGGTAGCGATTTAGAGAGAGTTATCAAACTCATTATCGATAAGATAGCGATGCTAAACGAAATCGATAAACGTGAGAAACTCCTAGCGAATAAATAATTATAAAGGTAGGCAAATGTCTACCTTTTTTCATGCGTAAGTGCTAATATTAGTCCAAGAGAAAAAGGCATTTATTATGAAATACGAAATTGGACAGATTATCTTAGGAAAAGTCGTAAATGTAAAACCTTACGCTCTCTTTTTAGAATTTGAAGATGGAATAACGGGATTATTACATATTTCCGAAATCTCTGATTCCTTTATCCGTGACATTGAAAAATATGGCACGATCGGTGATGAGATGAAAGTCAAGGTCGTCAGTATCGATGATAACAATGGTTTCTTAAGAGTCTCTTATAAGAGAGTGCCTCAAGAAGAAGCTTATAATTCCCATGATAATTCATCGAGAAAAGCCCCCAAGATGAACGGTGATGACTTCAAACCTCTAGAAGAGAAATTACCAGAATGGATCGCTACCACTTTAGCGGAAGCAAAAGGAGAAGATAAATAAAATGATTAAGTTAAGACTTAATAAAGAAATTAATGAAGATATTATTGCTAAATATCAAAAAGATGTGGAACGCATCAACAAAATGATCGATGAGAAAACCGGTCCTGGAAACGATTATTTAGGCTGGGTCGATTGGCCAGAAGATTACGATAAAGAAGAATTAGAAAGAATTATTAAAGACGCTCAATATGTGAGAGATAATTTCGATATCTTAGTAGTTTGTGGTATCGGCGGTAGTTACCTCGGTGCTAAATGCGCTTTAGATGCTTTAAAAGGGTTAAAGAGCCCTGATAAATTAGAGATTATCTTCATGGGTCAAACCTTCTCACCTAACTATGTTAGTCAAGTGATGGAATACCTCAAAGGTAAGAACTTTGCGATCAATGTCATCTCTAAAAGTGGCACCACTACTGAAACCAGTATTTCTTTTAGACTATTAAAAGACTTATTAGAAAAACAAGTTGGTAAAGAAAAAGCTAGAAAAGCTATCTTCGCTACCACTGATAAAGAAAAAGGTGCTTTAAAAACATTATGTAATCAAGAAGGTTATGCCACTTATGTTTTACCATCTAATATCGGTGGCCGTTATAGTGTTTTAACCGCAGTCGGTTTATTCCCTCTTGCCGCGGCTGGCATCGATGTGAAAGCTATGCTTTTAGGCGCTCAAGAAGCGAGAAAAGCTTATGACAATACCGATTTAAAGAATAACCTTTGTTACCGCTATGCTGTGACTAGAGATTATATGTATAGACATAATAGACCAGTAGAAATGTTTGTTACCTATGAACCACAGATGAGTCAAATCAGCGAATGGTTAAAACAATTATTTGGTGAGAGTGAAGGTAAAGAAAAGAAAGGTTTATTCCCTTCTTCTGCCACATTCTCTACAGACTTGCATTCCTTAGGTCAATATGTCCAAGATGGTACACCACTATTATTTGAAACTATTTTAAATGTTATTAATCCTGAAAGTGATATCGTTATTCCTCATGATGATCAAGACTTAGATGGCCTCAATTACTTAGAAGGTAAGAACTTAGCCTTTGTCAATCAAAAAGCATTTGAAGGAACATTAAAAGCACATGAAGAAGATGGCGGAGTTCCATGCAATGTCATTACCATCGAAAGATTAGATGCCAAAACATTAGGCCACTTATTCTATTTCTTCATGAGAGCTTGTGCGATGAGTGCCTATCTATTAGACATCAACCCATTCAATCAACCAGGTGTGGAAATCTATAAGAAAAATATGTTCCATTTACTTGGCAAAAAGGGTTATTAATCACTGGATTTTTTCAAGAAAAAAAGACGCCTAAAAATTGGGCGTTTTTTCAATTGACTATATATCTTTATAAGTGATATATTATTAAAGCGCATATTTTTAAAGCGCGAAAACACTCCAGTTGGATGCTTAGCTCAGCTGGGAGAGCATCGCCTTTACACGGCGGAGGTCGGGGGTTCGAGCCCCTCAGCATCCACCATCCAATAG
>JAEEHE010000092.1 GCA_016280685.1 Caryophanales bacterium | reverse complement strand
ATTTTCTTTTCACATTCATTGAGGCGCAAGATACGAGGATCATCTTTTAATTTTTCTTTTAATAAATTGACTTTGGTATAAATTTCTTCATCCATGGCTACTATTATATCAAAATTTCTCTTAATAGCATATTTATCACGTTTTGTGATAATATATGACCATGAAATTAAAAATTGTCAAAGATAACAATCCCATTATGAGAAAGAAATCTCTCCCCGTAGAGATGCCTCTATCAAATAAAGATAATGAGACACTCGATGCGATGCTCGATTATCTCAAGAGAAGCCAGGATGAAGAATACGCCAAAAAGCATAACATCCAAGCGGGTGTCGGTATGGCAGCAATTCAAATCGGTTTATTAAAGAGGATGTTCGTCATCTATTACGAAACCGAAAATGGAATAGTTCAATATCAATTAGTGAATCCACAAATACTTGAGACCAGTGTCAAAAAATGTGCCTTAGAAGCTGGTGAAGGTTGCCTCTCTGTTCCTAACCATCACGAAGGCTTAGTCCACCGCTATTACAAGATTAAGATGAGAGCCTATGATGCCTTAACAAATGAAGATATCATCTTATCTGCTCAAGGATATGATGCCATTGTCTTGCAACATGAATATGACCATTTAGATGGTAAATTCTATTACGATAGAATTAATCCCTCTCGTCCTCAAGAGAGATTACCAGGAGAGGAGATTATCTAAAAAAGGATACAAATTATTGTATTCTTTTTATTTTTGTGCGTATAATGTGTGTAACCAAAGTTACATATCATAATGTACCAAGGAGGTTTTATGGAAAAGGCTGTTTCATTGCCCGTTTCTGTCTATGCATTAGGTGGCTTAGGCGAAGTCGGAAAAAACATGTATTGTATTGAGAATGATGAGACGATTATCATCATTGATTCCGGTGTGAAATTCCCCGGTGTGGAATTCCCTGGCATCAATTACATCATTCCTGATTTTACACATCTAAAAAATAATCGTAATAAAATCAAAGCTTTATTTATTACCCACGGCCATGAAGACCATATCGGTGGCATTCCTTTCCTTTTACAAAACGTCCATATTCCTGTCATATATGCACCTAGACTCGCATGCGCGTTAATTAAAAATAGATTAGAAGAATATCGTCTCAGCGATTTAGCGACGATTAAAGAATATGATAGCGACACGAGAATTAAAATCGATCGCTTTATCGTCTCCTTTTTCCGCGTCACTCATAGTATTCCTGATTCCTTTGGTGTGGTTGTCGATACTCCCGAAGGAAGAATCGTCTCTACTGGTGACTTTAAAATCGATTTAACTCCGATCGGTAAAGATATCGAACTCACCCGTATGGCGGAAATCGGTAAAGAAGGTGTCACCCTTTTATTAAGCGAATCCACTAATGCGGAAGAAGAGGGCTATACACCGAGTGAAAAGAACGTCTACGATTCAATCGATGACATTATCAAAAACGCTCAAGGACGTTTAATCGTTTCCACCTTCTCGAGTAATATTTCCCGTATTCAACAAGTGTGTGAATCCGCGGTGAGTCATAATCGTAAGATTGCTATAGTCGGAAGAAGCATGGAAAAAACCGTGGAAATCTCCCGTGGTTTTGGTTATATCCACGTTCCTGATAACTCTATTATTGAAACGCAAGATATCAAACGCTTCCCCAATAGCGAGATATTAATCCTCTGCACTGGTAGCCAAGGTGAATCGATGGCCGCTTTAAGTAGAATCGCTAACGGAGCTCATAAAGATATTCATATCATCCCTGGTGATACGATTGTCTTCTCCAGCAGCGCCATTCCAGGTAATGGCGTTATGATTGATAATGTTATCAATCAATTAGCCCGTTCCGGTGCGGAAATTATCACTAACTCCATCCTCAATGATATCCACTCCTCTGGTCACGCTTCCCGTCAGGAATTAAGATTGATGCTAAAATTAATGAATCCGAAATTCTTTATGCCGATACATGGTGAATATCGTATGCTAAGACTCCATGCGGAAATGGCAAAAGATTTAGGTATCCCCCAAGAAAATATCTTCGTCTTAGATAATGGTGATTCCATCACCTTATCAAAAGGTAAAGTTAAAAGAGGATATGCGGTTGAACACGGCAATACCTATATCGATGGTAAAGATATCAACTCTTTAGCGGAGGCGGTCATCAGCGATCGTCGTATCTTAATGGATGATGGTATGCTCGCGATTACTATATCTTTAGATAGTAAGAAAAATGTCATGCTCAATAGACCAGAAATCTACGCGAAAGGCATTATTGACCAAGGTAATCAAAAGCACCATGATGAATTAGTGCAACTCATCGATCAAGGTGTGAAAGAGAAATTGCAAACCAAAACTAATTTCTCTGAACTTAAACTATTAATTAAAGATATCGCTGGATTCTATCTCTACAAAAAGACCAAGAGACATCCGATTATCATCCCGGTGATCATGAATAAAAATTAATATGGTCATTTTAGCAAGCTCTTCTCCAAGAAGAAGAGAATTAATGAAAAGAATCTACACTGATTATAAAATAATCACCGCGGATATTGATGAGGAGAGCAGTTATAATCTCCCTCCTTTAGAAGCGACTTTAGAAATCGCAAAACGCAAAGGAGAAAAAGTTAAAGAAGACCACTACGATGATTTAATAATTTCCGCGGATACGATTGTGGTTATTGATAATCAAATTATCGGTAAACCAGTTGACGCAGAAGACGCCAAGAGATTACTTCATTTATTATCCGGAAGAACTCATGAAGTCATTACCGCTTATTGTTTATTCTATAAAGATAAATTTATTGAACACTATGTCTCTAGCTTTGTGACCTTCTATAAATTAAGTGATCAATTAATTGAAGACTATGTCAAAACCGGTTCTCCTTTAGATAAAGCAGGAGCGTATGGATTCCAAGATAACGATAAATACCCAATCGTGAAAGAAATAAAAGGAAGTATCGATAACGTCATCGGCTTCCCGGTAGAAGAAATCAAAAAAGACTTTGAAGAGATAATGAAAAATGCCTAAGACCTAGGCATTTTATTTTTTCTTATCTAATTCCGCTTTGACGAGTTCCGCTTTATCTTCTAATAGAAGAGTGATTTTATCACTCATTTCCATGAAGTTTGTCACCCCTAAGACCTTTAATCCTTCGCGGTTCATTAATGCTTTATTTTTTAAGACCACTACTAGACGAGAGCCATAAGCTTCGGAAGAGATGATATTTTCTTCTCCGCCTAAAGCATCAATCCATAAACTCTTCTCCGCGATTTGCGGATGTTCTTTTTTCTTTCCTCTTTTAGATAATAAGAGGATTAACACTATGGTGATAACGATTACACCCACTAATGCTAAAGCAATCCATAAAGCGTTGTTCTTTAAAAAATTATTCACATCAGTTTTTAATTCATCGTAGACCAAGATCATAAAATAAAGCTCTTTCTAATCTTTTGAATATAAGAATAATCAGGAGAATGAATGATTCTAAATGTCTTATCACTGTAAGAGATGACAACATTTAATAAATTCTCATTCTTATGAATATTAGAGAAATCATAACCGATAACAGAATTTAATAATTGTCCACTGAAGGTGATTGTCTTATCACCTTTTAAGACAAAGGAACTTCCTAAAGCGCGATAGACATTATTCTCAATACCAGCGATTTCGGTAATTTCTAATGATTCTAAATCATTATCGATAAGGGAACCACCTAATGATTTGTTATAAGCAGAACTACCTAAAGAGGAACAGACGATTAATCCATTTCCACGATAAGTCTCTAATTTCTCACCATTGATTAAGACATCACTAATTAAGGTGTGGAAAGGATTTTCGATGCGAATTTCATTAATCGCATAGAAACTCTCTTTACTATTCTCATATTGAGCGTGTCCTTGGATAATCGGATGAGTCGTTATCTTATAAGAACGTTCTTTAATCATCTTGAAGACCGAGGGAATATCTTCTTTACGATAATCGAAGAAGAAACCTAATGTACCATTATTAATGCCGATAAATAAAATAGTTTCTAATTTATCAATATAGTGATGAACTGATCTCAAAAAAGTTCCATCACCACCGACGGCAAAGACGACATCGGGATTTTCATTATCGTATGCAAAACCATATTTCTCACATTGTTCAAGGATGAGTTTATTAATTTCTTGATTTTCAATCTTATAAAAAATACCTATTTTCATAGAGTCCTCTAATTAGTGTTATAATCATATCACAAATATGAAACACATTGAATACGAAGAAAGACTAATTATTAAAGAAAGCGATTATCAAAAAATAATCGAAGATATTAATGCACAAAAACTAAAAGGTCGTCATTTACATATCGAAAATATCTATCTAGATGATAAAGAATATAGTCTTACCGATAATCATAAAATGTTAAGGATTAGAACCACGAATAATAAGGATGTGGAATTAACCTTTAAATCCCGTCATCCCAGCGGTGGTCATTACGAGATTAATGAATCTTTAGAACATCATCCAGAAATCGATTTGAATATCGATAAAGAATTTAAAGAATATCATGAAGTCGCTAGATTAATCACCGATAGAATTGAGATACCATTAGAAGATTATCTCTTTGTAATTGATAAAAACCACTACGGAAATATCATCGATTACAATATTGAAATAGAAGCTATTTCTCAGGAAAAAACCCACGAATTAATGGTAAAATACGCAGAAAAATACCAAATTCCTTATAAAAAAGAAGTCGGTGGCAAAAGCGGAAGAGCCATCGCTCTTATGAGAAAATAAAAAACGAAGTCTTAAATGGCTTCGTCTTTTCGATGTTCACATTTATCTAATTTCGGACATTCTAGGCAAGCTAAGTCAGCAATTCTTCTCGCTTGGGGAATGAAGACGGTAATATCTTCAGGATTATATCCTACTTGTATTTTGCGATCATCCACCATAATTGGTCTTTTAAGTACCGATGGATTGGCTCTGATAAAAGCGATTAATTCTTTGATGGTCATACTCTCTAAATCAACACCGCTTTCCTTAACGATTTTGCTTCTAGAAGAAATGATATCTTCCGTACCGTTCTCACTCTTCTTAAGAATATCTTTTAATTCTTCTTCGTTTAGAGTAGCAACAAAAATATTTTTCTCTATATAGGGAATCTTTTGATCGTTGAACCACTTCTTCACTTTGCGGCAACTAGAACAGCTTGGAGAGGTATAAATCTTGACCATCGTGAGATTATTATAGCAAAATTATTGAAAGTCATATATTCAATATTTGAAAATATGATTTGTTACTAATAAACTATTATTACTGGAGGATGAATATTTATGTCTGAACGTATCTTAACTGGTATCAAACCAACTGGTCAATTAACACTCGGTAATTACATCGGTGTTCTAAAGAATCTCCCGAAGATGATGGATCGCGGAGAATGTATTTTCTTTATCGCTGATTTACACGCTTTAACATTACCGATTGAACCAGAAACCTTAAGACAAAATTCCATCGACCTCGCTAGTTTTTATTTAGCGGCAGGCCTTGACCCAAAGAAAGTTACGTTGTTCCTCCAATCCAGCGTCAGTGAACACGCGGAATTAAACGCGATTATGCAAAACTATCTTTATATGGGTGAATTATCAAGAATGACCCAATTTAAAGATAAAGCATCAAAGATGAATGAATCCGCGATCGGATTAGGTTTATTTGCCTATCCCGTCTTAATGGCGTGCGATATCATCCTCTACGACAGCGATGTCGTCCCTGTGGGCGAAGATCAAATTCAACACGTAGAAATCACACGTGATTTAGTCAATAGATTTAACAATCGTTACGGCAAAGTCTTAAATATGCCGAAATACGAAATTAGAAAAGTCGGTGCGAGAATCATGTCCTTAAGCGATCCCACAGTGAAGATGTCTAAATCTGATCCTAAAGGTGATATTTTCTTAAAAGATGATATGAAAACTGTGAGAAAGAAAATCATGTCCGCGGTTACCGATTTAGGCTGTGAAGTGAAATACGACCCCGAGAATAAACCTGGTATCTCTAACTTATTAACGATATATGCGGCGATTAAAGATATCTCCATTGAAGAAGCGGAAAAACAATTCGTCGGTAAGAGATATGGTGAATTCAAAACCGCTGTCGCAGATGCTGTCTGCGCAGAATTAGAACCCTTCCAAAACCGCTACAAAGAGATTGTAGAAACTAAAGCTTATGAAGAAGTTCTTAGAGAAGGAGCGGTCAAAGCCAAAAAGATGGCTAACGACACCCTTAAAAGAGTGCAGAAAGCCATCGGATTATTACAGATATAGAAGAGATTTAAAAATCTCTTTTTATTTTATTTTTTGTTAAATTATAAACTATTCACAAATGCATTTATTTGTGCGTCGTTATAGAAGTAATCACGAGAGAAAGTGTAATCAGGTGCAATACCTGCTTCATTTAAGATGTAATTATTATTGGCGTCTTTATAGCAGAAGCGGAACATCGATGATGTTTGTAACATCGTGCCACAAGCGGTTGACATAAAGCCGACTGCGCAAGCACCGCCACCAGATGTCTCACCAATTAATGTCGCCATATGACCATCCTTAACAAAGGTAGGGAAAGCATTACCGCAAGAGAAGGAATAGGCTGATGTCATGACAAACATTTTATATTTGTCACCAAAGGTGTCATAAGTTCCACCATAAGAACCATCTCTATCTAAGTCGACATTATAATGGACTTCAGAAATTTCCCCAGTTATAGCCGTTTCTACGCGAATATAGGGATCTGTTGATAAATATGCCATTAACCATGGTAATGCGTTAACAGCGCCGCCACCATTAAGGGTTAAATCGATAACGACATTCTTAATTGAAGTGCCTCTAGCTTGAATATCTTTAAAAGCTTTGTGGAAGAATAATTCCGAATCATTCTCATGTAAAGTTGCATAATCAACAGAATCTAATTGAGGAATGATTTGATGAGCACCATTACCCATTTTTCTGAAGGAGTCAAAAGTGATGATTGCGGTAGTGCCACTATAAGTGACACCCACACCTTTACCAGCGGTATTTCTAGCATTATTAAGTGGCGTATAGGCATTAACCATTAAAGCGGTATATCTACTATTGGATAAAACACCATTAACCCATGAATTATTTAGATTAGTGTTGCCCACTTGATATGGTGAAACTTTAGAATAGGCGGAATGGCCTTCAAATAACCAAGCACCAGCAAAGCTTGCCATCGCTGTTTCATAAGTATTAGTGTTCGTGCTTAATAAGTTAGTTCTATAACCTTGAGAAGTGAATAATTCATTAAATGAATTAACACCACGGAACGCTCTTAGACCATAGTAATAATCTAAAGATAAGCATAATTCATTGTAATTGAATGTCGCTAAAGATTGACTTCTAGAACTTTGATTCTTCCATGGGGAATCATTGTAGAATTGGTATTCTAAAGAATCGCTAGCGATTTCAGTTCCCCACATATCTTCTGTATTAAAAGAGGAACCATTATAGAAATCTTTTCCGTTATAGATGAATTCAGTACCATTGCTCGCTAAAAAGATATCGTTAAATGTTGCTAAGGGGATATAGACGATATCATCATAAGAGATTAAGTCGATATCATGAGAACCGCAGTCGATATTAATATCGCTTCTATCGCGGTTTCTTGTTGTTAAGGAAGTATTAACTTTGCAGTAATTAGTTTCACCACCACTAGATAAGACACTAGTTGAATTAGACATATTGGTGGCCACATTCATACGGAAGGCTCCCGCAGGAGTAACGATAGTATCATTAACTGTATTAATTGTGACTCGCCCAATTTGTGCATCAAATTGATAAACACCATTAGATATCTTGCTTTGTGTTAAAGCAAAATAAGTATGATAGGTAGAAGAAGATCCCCAACAAAAATCGACATAATGTGGCACATAGAAATCATTAAAGATGACATATGGTACATCGGGATATTGTCTCATGAAATAAACAGTGCTATCGAAATGATTGTCAAGAGATATATATGTCGTCATTGTTTTCGAAGATTGCACTGGTGAATCTTCATAGATTTCTTGATAAGAATGACCACAAACATCACATGTATAAACGATGTAATCTCCTTGTCTTTCATTAGAGAATGTATGCTCACCATAATCAATTCTTAAATCAGTAAAGCCTTCATCGGTACAAGCGTGCCAGTGATGAGTGGCATTCGTTGACCAAGCGGTCGCATAATTATGAGGATTAATTACAACATAACCACAGGTCTCACAGTGTTCGTGATATCCTTCTTCATCAGCGTAATCTAAAGTCATAACATGAGCGCCATAATCTTTCTTTAAATGAGTAAAGCCATTATCAGTGCAAGCATGCCAGTGATAGACACCATCATGGCTCCAAGTTGTGGAATAGTTATGTTCACGAGTTCTTTGATATCCACAGACTGTACATTCATCAATATAGCCTTCATCAGTAGCGCTGATATTTTCAAATCTATGATTGCCTAAACTATCTTTTACATCATGGCCGCATGTCGAAGCGTGCCAATGCTGCTCTTCGCTATAACTCCAATCACTAGAAAAAGTGTGTTCATGAGGTTGTTCACTGCTACTAGAAGAAGATTGGCTTTCTTCACTAGAACTTTGCGATTGTCCACCGCTACTATTTTCCGAACTATTTTGTTCAGATGATGAGGAGATAGGATCGAGTGGTGACAAGGTACAACCAGCAAGAACAAGTGATGCTAAAATCATAGATGCCATCAATATTTTGTTCCTCATATAAACCTCCTGTTAACTTCTGGTTCTTAACTTATTTAATAATAATATATACTCTTCTGGCATATTTGCCTTAAAAGATTTTCTCGAGAGATTATCTAATGGTTTTTTCAGCTCGCCAAAATGCACTTCACTCGCGTGTAAGAATTGGTTTTTAAAGCCATATTCTCTATCGATCATATTATTAACTTTAAAATCTCCATATTTGCCATCACCCACGACATGATGACGGATATATGACATATGGACACGGATCTGATGTGTCCTTCCAGTTACTAAAGTAATATCTAATAAAGTAAAGTCACCAAATCTCTCAATGGGGTGATAGATAGTCTTTGCAGTTTTTGCCCCACTAGATAAGGGAGCGACCACCACTTTCTTCGTGTCGAAGTTCTTTCTTAATGGAACATCAACTACTCCATCTTTATCAATATCACCCACTACTAAAGATAAATAATGTTTACCAATTAATTCATGCTTTTGAAATAATTCAAATAGGTATGCTAAAGCATCATGGTTTTTTCCAAATATCACGATACCAGATGTATTTCTATCTATACGATGTGCGGGTCCCGGTTTAAAGGCTAAATCATTTTGAGGATCATATTCGCCTTTAAACATTAGATATTCAATAACCATTTGATCTAATGGTTTATCTTTATAATTATCATCTTTCTGCACTAATACACCACGGGGTTTATTAATCAATAAAACATTTCTGTCTTCATAAAGAATCCAAGGTTTAATTTCCTCGTTAGGAGTGAAATTATATTTCTTCTCAAATTCTTCTAATTGCTCATCGCTCACGTAAATCGATACTTCTTCATCAGTGCTAACGATGTATTTTTCTTTTTGCCAATGACCGTTTACTTTAATATCTTTTTTTCTAAATAATTTATAGATAAAAGATAAGGGTGCATGATTTAACACCTTCTTCACATATTTCTCTAGTGTTTGCCCAGATTCTTTCTCATTAACGACGAATTTTTGCATACACAACAATTTTATCATTTTCCTCTTTTAATAAAGAGAACTTTTTAATATAATAACTATCGCACATCCAGTTAAATTCAATGCTTAAGCCAAACACGGAGGAATACCCAAGAGGCTGAAGGGGCGGGCTTGGAAAGCTCGTAGACTGGTAACTCGGTGCCAGGGTTCAAAACCCTGTTCCTCCGCCATCATCGATTGTCAAGACACGTACGAAAAAGTGCGTGTT
>JAEEHE010000015.1 GCA_016280685.1 Caryophanales bacterium | reverse complement strand
CAAATCTATTTGACGATACATGGCTCGTGTTTCAATTATGTTGAAATGTGAGTCTTTTTGTTTGGTAAACACTCGCCGAGAGATTAAGGATTTGATCATCTCAAAAACATCGATAACTCCCTTATCGCATAATTCTTCTAAGATATATAAAGATAGATATTATATACGTATGGAAGTTTCTTATCATAGATAACCTTGTCTTTATTGTGCATAGTGGTGCCTGCGTCTTGTGCGATACAAAATAACCAAAAAAGAAGTGCAAGTTGTTATAAAAAATATACAAAAATACTATTATTTCACTTTAATCTAAAGGAGAAATAGAAAATAACATATAATTCTAAGTGAAGAATCGTACACCATAGGTACAATACTTTTTTATTCAATATAAAAAAGTTATTGTCCCTTATGGCTTTCTTTATTATATAAATATAATAAAACTTTTTATAAATATTTAGATAAACAAATGAGATAAATGGCGGTTAACGACACCAAAAATGAAAAAATATCAAAAATAGTGTCCTTAACTTGCATTTAACTATCAAATTTACTATCATAGAATCAGAAATCATGAAAAAGAAACTATTTAAAAGAGAAAACTATTTATCGATGATTAGACCTTTTTACCATGAAAATGATTTAATCAAAGTTATTACGGGCGTTCGTAGATGTGGTAAATCTTCTATCATGCAATTGATAAGTGAGGAAATAGTTGAAGGTGGAGTGAATCCTAACAATATTATTTATATTGATTTAGAAAAAAGAGGATTTACAAAGATTAAGACCTCTGATGCTTTAGAAACGCTTATTGATGAAATGTCTAAGGATATTAAAGGCACTAAATATTTATTTATAGATGAGATTCAAAATGTTAAAAACTTTGAAAGAATGATAAATGCTTTTAGAGCAGAGGAAGATTATTCTATTTTTATTACCGGCAGTAATTCCTATTTGCTCAGCGGTGAATTGATGACTCACCTTACTGGACGTTATTTGGAATTCGAAGTATATCCTTTGTCATACTATGAATATTTAGCCATGAAAGAGTTCTATAAGATTCCATTAGAACAATATCCACAAGATGATTTAAATAAATATATTTTAGAAGGTGGATTTCCAAGGACCATATTCATTGATGATCCAGTAGAAAAAAGAACATATATTAAAGGGATTATCGATGAAATATATAAAAAGGATATTAAGAGAAGAGTAAAAATTAGAAACAAAGCAGCCTTTGATTTAGTTCAAAGCTACATCATTAACAATTATGGTGTCACAACCAGCATTAATAATATAGTTAAAGAACTAAACGCTGGTGGATTAAAAATTCAAAAGAAAACAGTACTTAAATATATTCAGTACCTTGTAGATGCGAAGATATTATATGTTTGTGATAGATTTGATATGAAATCGAAACGAATGTTATCTAGCGATAAAAAGTATTATTTAGCAGATTTATCTTTCACATCGGTGACAAATCCAGATAGTAGAATTAATTATGGTCCTGCTTTAGAAAATATTGTTTATACATATGCTAAATCAAAAAGATATGAAGTTTCAGTTGGCAGAATCGGGAAACTTGAATGTGACTTTATCCTGAAAGATATGTTCTTGAATTATTCCTATGTTCAAGTGGCTTATACAATCCTCAATAGTGTAGAAACAGAGAATAGAGAGTATGCTCCTTTAGAAAAGATTAAGGATAATTTCCCTAAATATGTATTGACTACAGATTTTCTAATTCAAAAGAGAAACGGAATCATTCATGCTAACTTGATGCAATTCATGAAAGAGAACAAGGACTTTTAACCACATGTTCGATGGCTTTAGCTTTAATCAAATCGAAGATTATTTTATCAAACATAATATACAATTTTCTTATGGGGAAAGCATACATTCTCATACAGCAAAGAAAATTCAATTGATAAGCAGCTATATTGATAATTGGTTATATGTTGCATCGAATAGCAAGGTTGATGACATTTATTTTATTGATCTAATGTCTAACGCCGGTTTATATAAAAGTGGAGAGCTTTCTACCTATGTTATGGCACTAAATAGTTTTGTTAAACATGCGACAAAACACGAAGATAAACGATTTCATCTTATTTGTAACGATTATGATTCTTTAAAATTTCAAACCATTTCAAACGTTAAAAAACTATATGAAGAAGAATTTGCTAAACAAGGCATAACAAACATAATCATTGAAGCAAACAATGATGATGCTCTTATTCTTTTAAATAAACTCACTTCTAGATTTAAGAAATTCTCTAATAAATTAGTTTTGTTGTTTGTTGATCCTTATTGCATGATTAATGCTGATTTAGCTATCTCAATTCTTAAATTTGCTAAAAGTGTTTATAGTGAGATAATTATTAACTATTTTTATAATGATTATATAAGGAATTATAAAAACGAAAACGCTAAAGAGAAAATGGAGTCAATTCATGATTTCTCCTTGAAAGTGTGTAATATGAATCCGCTTAAAAGCAAACCAATTGATGTTAGAAACAAATTTATTCAACTAATTCTGAGTACTAAAATGAATTATAACTACATTTTTACAATGAAGAATTCTTGTAATGGAATCTTATATTATTTGCTTTATTTTACACCGAACCTAAAAGGACTTAGAAAAATTAAAAATGCAACATGGAAATCTTTTGGGTGCAATAATGAATATAGTCCTATTAATATAGAAAGAGATTATTTAAACATATTTGGTGAAACGGAAGAGGAAGAAAAAGAAAGATATGTTTTAGAAGACTATAAAGAGCATTTAAAATCACTTAAAGGAACTGTTATTAGTTATTCTTCTATTGAAGAGTATATTTTACAAAACACACCTTTGTCAGAAGGAAAAATACTTGATATAATAATTAGGCCATTAATAAAAGAAAATCTTTTATTAAAACAAAACGTGAATGGCAAGAATAAATACAAAGATGACGATTATTTAGTTATATGAAAACTTATAAAAGAAAATCACTACTTTACAAAACTGGTGTTGAATACGGAGATTTTACTATCAACCATGTTTTAGGGTGTTCGCATGGGTGCTTGTTCCCTTGCTATGCTTTTAATATGGCAAAAAGATTTGGTAATGTTAAAACTTATCAAGACTGGATTGAACCTAAAATCGTATCTAATGCTTTAGAAATTCTCGAAAAAGAAATTCCTAAATATAAGAAATCAATTAAATCAGTGCAGCTATCTTTCACAACTGATCCATTTATGGTCGGATATCCTGAAGTGTCAAAATTATCAATCGATATTATTAAAAGACTAAACAAAGATGAAATAAAAGTAATAACGTTAACCAAGGGCATTATTCCTGAAGAAGTTTTAAACACTGAAAGATATAATGAGTTTGGTATAACGCTTGTCTCTTTATCTGAAGATTTTAGAAAAAAGTTTGAACCAGGAACGGCGCCTTATCACGAAAGGATAAACGCTCTTAAACGAGCTCATGATGCTGGCTTTAGAACTTGGGTAAGTATTGAGCCCTATCCAACGCCAAACATTATTGAACAGAACCTCAAAGAAATATTGGATTCAATATCGTTTGTTGATTACATTGTTTTTGGAAGATGGAATTATAACAAAATTATTTCGGAATTCAATAATAGGCATAATTTCTTTAATGATTGCGCACAAACGGTCATCAGTTTTTGTGAAACTCATGGTATTTCTTATCATATTAAGAATGGCACAATTACAATGAAAAATGTGAAGCAATAACCGATGAAAAACTAAATGAATTGATCGAATATAAATATCAAGAAATAAACGTTTTTGGCACGGCCTATAATTTTATATTGAGCGCATTTTGAAAAACCAAAGGAAATAACAGTGTTCATTATGGTCGCTCATCTGGTGGACGTATGAAGCGGTAAATCCGCTTTTTTCTTATATTGCATTTATCGTTAATTAAAACGATAATACCTTTATGCTAGATTTATCTAAATATATAAAAGAAAAAGAATTCTATACCGCTCTTAAGGAGATGTTTTCATCTTTGGATGAGAGAGTTATCTCTAATCCTAAATATGAAACTATCTTAAATAAGATAATAGAGCCGGATAGAATTATTACCTTTGATGTGAAATGGTTAGATGATAATAATGTAGAACATATTAATAAAGGTTATAGAATACAGTTCAATAACGTTAATGGTGTTTATAAAGGTGGATTAAGATTCCATCCATCAGTTAATATCTCTATCCTCAAGTTCTTAGCGTTCGAGCAAATATTTAAGAACTATTTAACCACTTTACCTATGGGTGGTGCTAAAGGTGGTAGTGATTTTGATCCCAAAGGTAAAAGCGATAATGAGATAAAGAATTTCTGTTACGCTTTTATGAAAGAATTATATCCATATATAGGTGTAGATATAGATGTCCCTGCAGGAGATATCGGAGTAGGCGCTAGAGAGATTAGATATCTTTATGAAGCTTATAAATTATATTCTGGTAAGAACGATTGTTCTTTAACTGGTAAACCTTTAGATATGGGTGGATCATTATGTCGTAAAGAAGCGACAGGTTACGGAGTAACATATTTCGCTTTAGAAGCACTAAAGAGGTTCAATAAGACCGATTTAAGAGGAAAGAGAGTTATTATCTCTGGAAGTGGCAATGTCGCCTCATATTGTCTAAAAAAGGTTATAGAATATGGTGGTAAGGTAATCGCGATGAGCGATTCCTCTAATACCATATATGTACCTGATGGTATCGACTTTAATATATTAAGAGAATTAAAGGAAGATAAGAGAGGTCGTATTAGAGAATATAAGAATCTAGTGTCTAATAAAGTAGAAGTATTAGATAGTAGTAAAGATATATGGTCTATTAAATGTGATATCGCTTTTCCCTGCGCGACACAATTTGAATTAGATGAAAATGACGCAAGATTATTAATTAATAATGGATGTATCGGTGTCTTTGAGGGAGCGAATATGCCTTGTACATTAGAGGCTGCTAATATGTTTATTAATAATAAGGTGATATATTCTCCTGGTAAGGCTAGTAACGCTGGTGGAGTAGCGGTATCAGGATTAGAGATAGAACAAAATGTTAAAGGAGAGATATGGTCCTTTGATAAAGTCGATAATAGATTAAAAGAGATTATGTCTAATATCTTTAATAATGTCTATAACACTGCGAAAGAATTAGGAGATGAATATAACCTCATTAAAGGGGCAAATAACTATGCTTTTATCGGTATCAGCGATAAAATGCTAGAAAGAGATAAGAAATGAATACTAAAGAAGAATTATTAAAACAATATAATGAATATCTAAAGATGAATTTATCTATAGATATGACGAGAGGTAAGCCGTCAAAGAAACAATTAGAATTAAGCATGCCGATGCTCGATGTTTTAAATTCTAAATGTGATTTAGATAGTATCGATCATGTCGATACCCGTAACTACGGTGTCTACGATGGATTAAAAGAATGTAAAGAATTATTCGCTTCTATATTAGAAGTAGAACCAGAAGATGTGATTATCTTTGGTAATTCTTCTTTAAATATCATGTATGAATGCCTCGCGGATGCATTCTTATATGGTGTCTGTGGTGAGACACCATGGAGTAAATTAGATAATAAGATTAAATGGTTATGTCCCGTACCGGGATATGATAGACATTTCGCGATATGCGAACAATTAGGTATTGAGATGATTAATATACCTATACATAGTGATGGACCAGATATGGATATGATTGAAGAATTAATCAAAGATCCGTCAGTTAAAGGTATCTTCTGTATTCCTAAGTACTCTAATCCTACTGGTATCACTTATTCTCAAGAAGTAGTGGATAGATTCGCTAAATTAAAACCATGTGCGAAAGACTTCCGTATCTATTGGGATAACGCTTATTGTGTTCATGACTTCTATAAAGATGATAAGGATTACTTACCATCATTATTAAGAGAAGCGAGAAAATATCATAACGAAGATATCGTCTATATGTTTACCTCTACCAGTAAGATTACCTTCCCTGGTAGTGGGGTTGCCGCATTCGCGGCATCTAAACATAATTTAGATGATATTAAATCTCATCTTAAATATAAGACCATCGGTTACGATAAGATTAATGAATTAAGACATGTGAGATTCTTAAAAGACATTAACGGTGTTCACGCTCAGATGGAGAAACACGCAGAATTATTAAGACCGATATTTGATTATGTTGATAAGAGATTAGAACAAGACTTAAAAGGTTTAGCAATTTGGAATAAACCGAAAGGTGGATACTTCATATCTCTATATGTCCCTAATAAAGCTAGAGAAGTGATTAATAGATGTAAGGAATGTGGAGTGAAGTTAACCGATATGGGGTGTGCTTATCCTTATCATATAGATAAATCTAATAGTCATATCCGTTTAGCCCCTTCTTGTTTAACACTAGAAGAATTAAAACTAGCGATGGATGTCATAGTGTTATCAGTTAAGATAGAACTCACTGAGTAGTGGGTTCTTTTTGTTCAAACATATTTGAACTAATCTCCCATCTAGACTCTATTGACAATAAATATTAATGTTAATAAAATGTTAATAGAATAAATTTGTTCAAAAAACTTGAACTAATTAAGAGGTAATTCTAGATGGCAGTTTTAAAAGTAAAGTTTAAAAACATCTTGTGCTTTGATGATTTTGAGGCGGATTTTTCTTATCCTAAAAAACTAGTTAATTCAAATTTAGAAAATGAATGTTTTAAAAATTATCCAAACATTAGATATAAAAAGTTAAATATAGTAGTGGGTTCTAACGCGACCGGTAAAACTTCTTTAGGTAAGGCGATTTGGAAAACCTTTTGTTTTTTATTAAAAAAAGAATCTAACTTCTTATTAGATATGATTTCTAATATAGAAAAAGAAGCATATATTATGCTCGACTGCGCTTTTCCTGATGGAATATTTTTTAGATTTGAAGCGAGTATCGGTGTCGATAAAAAAATATTAGTTAAGTATCAGCAATTATCTATGAGGGCAGATGACTCATATGACACTCTTATTGCTCGACTTGATAAATCAAATAATTATTTCGTTGATTATGTACAAGGCTTAGAAGGCAATGTTATCGGAGGGTGGATTTTCAAATTCCCCTCTATTGAATTAGGAAACGACATTATCTCTTGCCATGTATCTAAAGACGAACAAAATGTTTTTGCAAATATATTAAAAAATATATTAAAGTCATTTGATTCTTTAGTGGATGATGTTTATCCATCATCAGAATTAGAAGATTCTTATATCGTGACATTCTTAAATGGCAATAAACCAATCGCTATTACTAATGGAGAGAAATTAAGCGAGATTAAAACGTTATCTTCTGGTTCTAAATACGCAGTTAATATCGCTGATATTATTTATTCCATTAAGAAACACAAAAATGGTTTCTATTTTGTGGATGAACAATTTTCTTATGTAGATCCCGATTTAGAAATAGCTTGTTTAGTAACAATGGTTAATCTATTGGATGATGGTGAACAATTATTCTTCACTACACACAATAGAGAAATTTTAGCTTTACCATTTCCTAATCACTCATTTAATTTCTTAAGAAAAGTTAATAGTGATGGTGGTGTGAGAATAGAGATGATAAATGCTGGAAAAATGGAAAAGAGAAACAACGTCAATATCAAGAATTTATATGATAATGACTTCTTTGAAGTCTCTGCGGATACCAGCCATATCTTTGAACTAGGAGAAAAATAATAACGATTGATGTATAAGATAGAACTCACTAAATAGTGGGTTCTTTTTTTGTTTTAAGAAGGTAATTACTCACAAACTATCTTCCGAACACTAAAAAAATCAATCGGCAGAATTCGTAAAACTTACTATAACTATTGCGTTTTTTGCCGATTGAAATAAACGAAAAGGCAGCAAATCTAGTTGTTCTTTTATTAATGACATTTATAGTGTCACATTGACTCCTATCTATGTTAATTGCTTTCAAATACCACATTCTACACAAAGAAGAAAAGAACTATATTAATAAAAAAGCATCAAATAATTTGACTATTCAACAAACAGATTAGTTTAAGCGCATTATTTAAAAAAAGAAAAGTAGGAAGAATTAACTTCCTACTATTTATTTACTTAAGTGTCGCTCTTAGTTTATCTAATAAGACATCTAAGTCTAATGGCTCATAGAAGTAGTAACCTTCTGCGACGAAGTTTGGATCTAATTCATAGAGCAGTTGATATTGCGTCTTGCTTTCGACACCGACGAAGCAGTATTCCATCTCGTATTCTTGGATGGATTCGACGATAGATTTCGCTCCTGATATAGTGGTGGGGTCATTTTCTAAGTCTTTAATTAAGTTACGAGAGATCTTAATCGTCGTGAAACCTAATTCTTTCACTTCATCGATAGAGATGTATTTACCGGTGTAACTATCTGCAGTTAGTAAGATATCGAGATTTCTAATCTTCGGAGAGATGCCTCTTAATAATTCGACATTATTCGCGATATCTTCTTCGTTGAATTCAAATCTGATAAATCCTTTTGGTAGATGGAAGGTTTCCATTAAGGAAGCGATATTATCTAAGAAGTCTTCGTTCTTGAAATAGGTCGCATCGACGTTGATGGATAAATATCTTAATCCCGCAAGTTTAAATGCGGTAAGTCCGTATTTCTGATAGATTTCACCGATGTGTTTAATTAAGTAATTAGTGATATTACCGATACGGTTATTTCTACTCGCGACAGGGATGAATTCATATGGACTTAAGGAGGTATTACTATATTTATCGGTTAAACGTAATAATAATTCCGCACCCATAATCTTGGAGGCATCACCTTTAATCTCTGGTAGATATTTAATGGAGATATTTCCGCTTTGTAAGGCGTTATCAAGTAAGGAGACGATGAATTTCTCACGAGAGACCATACGAACATAGTTCGTGTCTGGTAAGATGAATAATTCGCGATTGAATTGTCCTCTATTCTCTTTGCAGTATTTCTCAAAATTACGGATGAATTCGATTCGATCGTTATAAGTGGAGGGATATTCTAATCCGATATATGTGCATTTAAGAGGAATTTCATATTCATCTTTCTCATCGAATTTTCTCTGTGATATCTCATAGATAGCTTCGCTTCTATTTAAGATATCTAAACGGCCTTCTTCTTGGAAGACAAAGGCGAAGACATCATCTCTATAGACATAGACTTCACCGTCACCGTATTTATGGTTATGACGATAGTTCTTAAAGAAATAACGTAATCTGGATTGTAATCCCTCTTCTCCGTATCTCTCTAATAAGTCATCGAAATTATCGAGTTTTAAGAATAAGACATAACCTCTATTCTTAGAGATAAAGAGATTATCTAATCGCTCGATTAAACCATATGCCGAGTGAATTAATAACTGGGGATCATAACGGTTATACGCTCTCGAGTTTTCTTCTTTATGAAGAGGAGATAATAATAAGACAGGATATTCTTCTTTACTTCTCTCTAAGGCTAAAGAGGTGATATAGGCACGTTTACCAATCGTGGAGGTCTTCTTAGACTTCGCTAATAAAGGACAATCCTTACATGGTTCTTTTAAACCATATAATTTTTGATAACATTTATCACCTTTATTAATTTCTCCGACTGCATCGATTAGCCCATCGCTAAATTCCACTAAGTCATAAGTGTTTCTATGAACACTATATAAGTTATAGTCGGTTAAACGCATGATAGAACGATATCTTCTCTCCGCGATATGGACATCGGTTTCAGTTCTAATTTGTCTCGAGAATTCCGCGATAAAAGCGGAGAAGACGATTAATGATTCTTTATCGTAGGCGTTAACCATGATAGATTCTCTATCTCTATTGGCAAAATAGATGAAGTTAGTAATACCATTATTATTCTTGACGATATAGAAGAAACCGGATTTAATCGCATAGATATCTAATTTCTCACCTAATGTGGGATTAACGACACTTCTCTTAGAGAAATAATAAGAGAAATCGTTATCGATATATTTATCCACTAAAGCGATGAAATCGTAATCGATATATCCGATATCGCCAAATAGTGGTCTTTGGTCTTCTTTTGTGGATTCGAATTCGACATCGAATTGATGTTTGTTCTCGTTATAAACACCCATACCAACCGCTTCAAAACCGATATATTCAGCCAGAGCTTTCATATGCTTTAAGAATTGGGCTTTGGTCTTGGGGATATCATCTAAGTCGACTTTAGTCTTGGATAAAGCTTCAAAAGTCTTAGAGATATTATTGAGATTTAAAGAAGTGTGATATAAGGATCTATTCGCTTCATTATACCTTTCTGGTGTATAGACATTAACGCCTTTGGATTGTCTAATCGCATATCTTAAATCAGGGATTAAATCCTTGATATCAGAATAAGGATAGATAACCGCAGCAGCTTTACAGACAGCGATCTTCGCACCTCCCGCTTCATGAAGTGTGTAAATAGAGTTCTTCACAACTTTATTTAATCTCTCTTCAAAGCAGGACATCGAATCGATGAATGGCAAGAAGACGATATAACCGGTTCTCTTCTCATCCTTCGCTAATAAGACACCTTCTTCATTAAATTCTTCGGTGATGTTCTTATATAAGTTTTCATAGATACCGCTATCGGTGAATTCATCACCATCTTCATAGAAGAAGGTGAAAATACCATTTCTAAATAATTCGGCTTGTAAGATTAAATCTTTATGACATTTGATAAAGGATTCAATGCTCACTAATCGTTTATCGTTAGGATTAGGATATTCTAATGGTAATTTAGAATAATCTAAGGTATTACACACTAAAGCGGAATTACTGATTAAGGAATTGATTTGATCAATCTGTTTATTTAAAGTGATAAATTCTTTAACACCGGTATCGTGACTATAATAATCTAATTCTTTTTCAAAATTAGTTAAACGACCATAGTTAGTTCTAGTCGTATTATATAAATCTTGGAAATAAGGAGTGATGGAGTATTTCGCATAGAACATGACGATCATCGCGACAAAGGCGACGAATAAGACGAATAAGATGGCGAGTAATAAAATCCAGATATTTTCTTCAGTGATGAGAGCGAGAATAAAGAAACCTGTCGCGGCGATGACATTAAGTGTGGTGACGAGTAAAAAGATGAAGGAGACTCTTCTGACTCCAGTATTTAATGTCTCTAATCCGACGTAGCGGTTGCCTTTCTTCTTTCTAATCTTACGATTTATTCTCTTGTTTCTATAAATCTCTTCCATAATCTCACCTTCTTATTATGTTTTATTTATTATTTACCACCTATGACGCTATTACTGGTTATTTCACCGATAAAAGAAGTGACGGCTTTACCGATTTCACTATAACGGTTGATAACGTTAATTAAGCTATTAACTGTACTTTCTTCTCCGATATGTTTTTCGACAATCTCAATAGAGATAAATGGTGTATCGTTAAGGTAACACGCTAAAGCGATACCACCGGTTACTGAATCGACGATCACATCTTCTTTATGACCGAATATGACACCGCTAGAAGAAGTGATACCTTCTAAATCTTTTGGTGAGTGTAAAACTTTCTCCACACTCACATAAGTACCAATCTTTGTATTGTTCTTTCTAACTACTTTATTAAGGCTATTATTTAATGTCTCTAAGATATAAGGATCAACCACGAATGATTGAGGACATCTGGGGATTTGGCCTAATATTGCATCTTGGATACCAGTTTGATTAACTTCTCCGAGATAAACTTGTCTGGATATGACCGCATCGCCGTTTTTTAGCCCGTCTCCGTAAGCAGAACCTTTTCCGACATTAATTACTAATACCACGTAGTTTTTCGCGATTATACGGCTTACTATGGCCGTACTGATATAGTTGGTGAAACCACCATAAATAATCCCGACGTTTTGATTGAACATCGTCCCGGTTAATAAATCGTATTTGCCGAAGATTTTCTCAGTTGCTTTATTTTTTAATTGGTCTTCGAAATATGACACATCATCATGTGTGCTGCCAAATATTAAAATCATTAGCTATTCTCCTTCTTCTCAAATTTATTCGTGGCGATGAATTTCTCAAATTCATTACGTGGTAAAGGCTCGGAATAATAGAATCCTTGAATCGTGTCGCATTTGAATTTCTTTAAGATATCGACTTGTTTTTGATTGTCGACGCCTTCAGCGACGACCTCTAAACCGATTTCTTTAGAGAATTCAATCATGAATTTGACGATTTCTCTAGATTTCACATCATCGACGATATTATTGATAAATGATTTATCGATTTTAATAACATCAATCGGTAATAGTTTTAAGTTATTGAAGTTCGAGAATCCGACACCGAAGTCATCCATTAAGATTCTTAAACCTAATTGTTTTAATTTCTTTAAGATGGAGATTGATAAGAATAAGTTTGCAGTGGTGGTGCCTTCGATAATCTCAATCTCTAATAATGAGGGGTTGACATTATATTTTTCTAATATCTTCGTAATATCTTCGACGAAGTTGGGAGAATAGAACTCATATAAGGAGAAGTTGATAGAAACAGGGATTTGGGTTCTACCTTTTCTTCTAGTTTCATCTAAGTCCTTACAAACTTGTTCAAAGACATACATATCGATCTTATGGATTAAACCACCGTGTTCCGCGGTATCGATAAATAGCATCGGGGATAAGATTTCATTAGGACCTTTCTTCCATCTGATTAAAGCTTCGGAAGAAGTGAACTTTCTAATACCTAATGAGAACTTCGGTTGATAATAGACGACGAATTCGTTATTCTCTAAAGCTCTCGCGATTTCGTCAGCTTCATCACTAGAGCTATCTTTTAACATTTCTTCAGAGAAGAATAAGGCGCTTTCAAAGTTCTTTTCCGCGACTTCTCTCGCTGCAATCGCGTTATTGGTCATCTGATAGATAGATGTCTCATCACCGGGTTCGTGTTCATAGATACCGAATGTCGGTTGGACATTTAAACGGAATTCATTTTCACTCACTAAACGGTAGGCTTCATTTTCTAAATCATTGAGGAAATTATTTAATTTGGTTTCATCGCAGATTAAATAGAAGATGAAGTTATTACGATAAAAGCAGTAGTGAATATTGCTGATATCTTTATTTTGGTCATTATATTTACTAACAATATAATCGCAGATAAAACCATTGAAATCTGCGGTCTTATTGATTGTGTACATAGTAATCGCATTAGTCTTCACCGCGTTGAAGACGATGAAATAACCGGTCTTATTCTTATGTCTATTTAATAATTCGGTCACGACACGAGAGAAATAGTTATAAGAATAGAAAGCAGTCTTTCTATGCAAGTTATATTCATTCTCTTTAGTGGCCTCTTTAAATTGTCTAATTCTATCGAGATAAACAGCGAGAGAATAGGCGAGGAAACCGAAGATAATTAATATTAAGATAAAGTCTAGGGTAATCGCTAGAGGTGTGGTTAACAAGACTTTTAAGTACCACAAAATGATGGAGGCGACTACTGTAGAGATAAGTAAAACACCTAAGACGATAATAACCGCTAAGATTTTCTTATTTCTTTTCATCTTTATTGACCTCCTTTTCCTTTTGTTTTTCTTCAATCATTTCATTGAGCATCTCTTCTTTGAGTCTGGCGATATCTTCTTTTGATAGCCCTTTTAAGGGATCATCTTCTTTGACTTCTGAAGTTGCTCCTTCGACAACCACCTTATCATCCTCATCATCTTTGACCGCCATCACGATATCGATGACGGATGTGGCAATGAGATATAAAGCTGGTATTAATAGTAGTAGTAATAAACCTATTGGTTTGGTCATAAAATTAAATACCGCACCGATAACTATGGAATGGCCGACTACTTTGCCTAATACCTTAGTTTCATCAAAGACTTGGGTTTGACCAGTACAGTCACCATTACATTGCTTGGAATTCTTGTTAATACCATGAGCGACGAAGCGGTAGTGACCAGTGCCGGTTTCTTCTGGTGTCTGTATTTCTAATAATTGGTGGGTCATCGGCATTTCTCCTACGGAGGAATTGATTCTCCACATAAAGGTGATATCATCACCCACTTCGAATTTTTCGTATTTAATCTTTTTGACAAAGACTGCAGATTTCACCTTATATTTAGGAGACATAGAATCGGTTAATACTTCTAAGACTTGATAGTCTCCATATCTCGGAACATTGAAGTTATCTTTTTTGGTGACTTGACCGATGATGGTCATAACACCGAAGAACACGAATATCACTGCGAAAAGACCAGTGAGAATCCATTCGATAATCTTTCTGGCTTTGCTTTTCGGTTTCTTGTTCTTACTAAATAACCCCATTAATTATTACCTGGTTCTTCTTGTGGTTTATCTTCTGGAACTTCTTTCGGTTCTTGAGATTTCTCCTCTTCTTTCTTTCTCGCTTCTTCCGCTTTACGATCGCTGATCGCTTTTTCTTTGAGTTCTTTTCTCGCTAAAGCGAGTCTTTCGAGCTCTTTCTTTCTTCTTTCTTCTTCGATTCTCTTCTTTTCTAAAGCGGCTTGACGACGTTTCTCCGCTTTAAGAGCTTCTTGTTGTTTCTGGAACTCTTTAAGTTCTTTTTCTCTTCTTCTCTTGAGAGCTTCGACGCGTTTCTTCTCCTCATCGAGTTTCTTCTTCTTTTCCGCATCTTCTTTTTGATAATCCGCTTCCTCTTTTGTGGGTCTTAATTTAATCTCGTTAAGAGATTTCTCTTGATCGAGATAATATTGATCATCCGCACGGATGAAGTGGATAGGTTTACTAGGAACAGGACCATAGACGAATGGTTCATCTTCCATCGTAGTTAAGATACGCGGTTTATATTTCTTCTCTTTCGCTAAAGCGAGAGGGCTTGGACCATTATGATCAACCGCGAGGAAAGAAGCCATCGCCACTTCATTGATGGATTTCATCTGGTCGTTGTTATAGTTGATATATTCTTCTTTAACTTTATAATCGATACCTAATTGGTTATAGCCGGTAATATATCTATATAACAAATAGCATTTATGATAGTTTTTATTCTTTCTAATAATATTAGTTTGTAAGATTTGTCCGGTGACATCTTTTTCATTCTTAAACATCTTCATGAAGTCACTGCCGAGATAATACATGATGTAATTTCTGACCTTTTCCATACGCTTAATATAATTAGTAGTGGAATTGACCGCGCGTTCATCTTCTTCGGCATTCTTTGTGACTTTCACTTTAGTTTCTATTTCCACGATAGAACCATCGATAATCGCTGTGGATTTATGCAATAAAACATCCGTTTCTTTTAAAGGAACGTATTTCTTAAAGAATTCATAACGCATTTCGATAAAGACCACTAAACGTTTCACTAATGTAGCGATGAATTTATTTTCATAAATCGCATAGTCATCTTCTGTTCCGATATTTAAGACTTTATTCGGAGTGACATTACCTTCTTCATCGACACTTTTCACATATTGAGTGTGACTAGCTAAATGTCTGACGGATTCCGCATTAGTTTTCTTCGCTAATTCAACAGGAACGATATCGGTGACGGTTTTGGTAATCTTACGAGGATTCTTGATAATTTCCCCTAATTCGGGGATACAATCCTCAATCATATTTAACCACTTCGGATCGTAGTTTGTGGTTTCAATACGATGGCTTCTTAAATATTTATTTTCTCCAGTCGCAATCGCACTTAAAATAGTCTTGCTCGTTTCATCGTGCTTGACTAAAGCATCAAACTTATCTCTTAATTTTTTGTTTGATCTTTGATATTTACTGAGTTTGACTTTTTTCTTTTTCTCTTCTGCCATAATTATTTATTAGCTTAATTTAATTAAGTCATCAATCTTAGAGTGCGCCATCTTAAAGGTACCTTTACCGAATAATTTATCTAATTCGGTATGTAATTGTTTTAATTCTTCTCTTAAGAAGGCGATATTTAAGGCTTCAAATTTCTTTAAGATCTTATTGGTGAAGATGAAGTCTAAACCATCTAATTCCGTGCCACCACAAGCGACGTAGGTGGGGATGAAGATCTTTAATTGTTTTAAGATACGGTTACCGAAGGCAATCTTGAATTTCTTAATGACAAAGTCATCGAGTTTTTCAAATTTATCCAAGGTCTTCTCACTGACCGGATATTGCACTTGGGCTTCATTGAATAAGGATTCGACTTGTTCAAATGGAACATGTAATTGTTCGGTATATTCGGCATCAAAGGGAATACCTTTATTATCAAAGAATAAGGAAATCGCACGGTCATAGACCTTATCGGAAATAGTGAAGGTACTATCGTCGTTATTCGCGGT
>JAEEHE010000001.1 GCA_016280685.1 Caryophanales bacterium | reverse complement strand
TGGCTTAATAAAGACCAATTCTTAATGGATGAAAATTATCATCCCACTTTAGTGAGTGGTTGCCCACCCGATGCTTTTAGCGATGATGGTCAATTATGGGGCACACCTATCTATGATTTTAAGAAGATGAAAGAAGACCATTATTCCTTCTTAACTCATCGTATTGGTTATTTGGCTAATACTTGTGATCTATTAAGACTTGACCACTTTAGAGCGTGGGACACATATTGTGTCATTCCTGCTGAAGATGATAACGCTAGACGTGGTGTGTGGTGGGAAGGTCCGAGATATGAATTCTTTGATGAATTATATAGAAGATATCCCAATATTCGATTAATCGCGGAAGACTTAGGTGATTTATTCCCAGGTGTCCATGAATTAAGAGATCATTATCATCTTCCTGGTATGTATATCGTGGAATTTACTATCTTCGATTTAAATAACTATAGCAAACCCACACAAATCGTATATCCTGGTACCCATGATAACGAAACATTATATGGTTGGTATAAGAATCTCTCTAAGGAGAATATTGATTTCTTAAATCAAAGATTTAATCATCCTAAAGATTTATTTAAAGCTATTTTTGAATATATTTGGAATTTACCATCTTATATGACTATCTTCCAGTTACAAGATCTTTTAAAAATGGATAACCGTGGTCGTATCAATTATCCAGGAACAGTTGGAGAACCAAACTGGTGTTTTAAACTAAGAGATTTCTCTTGGAAGAAGAGAATTAAATTCTTTAACGAATAGGAGGCTGCCTATGAAGAATAAGAGCGTTTTATTTGGCATCATCGCAGCGAGTTTATTAACTTTTGGAGTATTAACTCCTTCAATGGCTAAAAAACTAGCGCATGAAAAAATAGAAAAAGATGACACCGTTTATCAAGAGCCAGAAGTGGTAGATTTTGATCACCCCACAATGGTTTATGAACCTCAAAGAGCCGCGGTTGTTTCCGCTTCTAAAGTCACTATTCATTATCACAACGAAGATAAGAGATGTGGTGAAAGAGAACTCTGGATTTGGTGTGCTGGTGTAGTCGGTAAAGCTTATCAACCAACCGTCACTAATGAAGGCAAGGATATGTCAATAACCTTGGAATTCACCGGTGAAATGTCTAATTTTGCTAAGAAAAAAGGCTTATATTTCATCGTTAAAGATAAAGGAACTTGGGTCGGACAAAGCGATAACATGTACATCGATTACAGCGTTTTTGTTCCTGGCGCTAGCGGACATACGGAAGTGTGGTGCATCCCTGGAGAAGGTAACGCTGTGGAGATGTATGAAAGCGAAGCATTGACAAAAATGGACCGCTTTCAATCTGCAACCTTTACCGATTGGAAGCATATCGAAATCATCGCAACCGCTGTGCCACAATCGTATAGATTATATGCTTTAACCACAAATTACATGGCGATATCTGCTACCGCTACGCAAGATGATTTAAATAGATATTTAATCAAAGAAGGCAGCAGTCCTACTTGTACTGATATTGAATATAACCATTTACCTTGTAAGAAATTTACCATTGAACTCAATTTCACCGCCAAAGTAAATGTTCAATATTATTTAGAGGGTGTCTTCCCAGAATATCCAACATATACAAAAACTAAGAATGTCAGTTTCCATCAATTATATGAAACGCCTAGATTCAAAGAATATTACACCTATAGTGGTGATGATTTAGGTTCCACGATTAATGGAAGCACAACAACCTTTAAAGTGTGGGCTCCTACATCTGCTAGAGTCCGTTTAATGCTCTTTGATAGTGGTATTCCAGAAGAATATGCGGAAGAACATGGACTTCAAGGTGGAAGCGATGTTTATCGTGGTTATAATATGACTTTCCAACCAGGTGGTGTTTGGACCGTGACTATTAATAAACAGTTGCATGGCAAATATTATAAATATTTCATTAAGAATTCTTTAGGAACTTCGGAAGTCGTTGATCCATACGCTAAAGCTTGTGGTATAAATGGCGAAAGAGGAATGGTGGTGAACTTCAGTTACACTAATCCTAGTGGATGGTCTGATGTTCCTCTTAAATGGGATGGTGAAGAAGGATATGATATCGCCTATCCTAATGACTTATCTATTTACGAAACACATATTAGAGATTTAACCATGGATGAAACATGGGAGGGTGAATCTTTAAGAGGTACATATAAAGCCTTCTCGGAAAAAGGCACAACATTAACTAGAAATGGTGTAACAGTTAAAACTGGTTTTGACCATATTGAAGAATTAGGCGTTAAAGCTGTGCAATTAGAACCTGTCTTTGATAGTGATAATTTAGAAGGTTTAGATGAACGTTCTTATAACTGGGGTTATAACCCTTTGAACTATAACTGCGTGGATGGTAGTTATGCTACAGACCCGTATAATGGTGAATCAAGAATTAGAGAATTTAAAGAGATGGTAAGAGATTATGCAAATAATGAAAACCACACCAGAATTATCATGGATGTAGTTTATAACCATGTCTCTAGCGCACCTTCTTCATGTTTCAATAAATTGATGCCTCGTTACTATTTCAGAATGACGGAAAATGGTTCCTATTACGATGGCTCTGGCTGCGGTAATGAAGTGAAAACCGAAGCTCCGATGATGAGCAAATATATCGTTGATTCATTAGTCTTTTGGGCTAAGGAATATAAGATTAAAGGTTTCCGTTTTGATCTCATGGGTCTTATCGATTGGCAAACATGTAAAAAAGCCGCTCAAGAATTATATAAAGTTGATCCAGATATTTATCTTTATGGTGAAGGTTGGACCGGTGATGGTAGTGAAAGTGGCAATTTAGATAATGGCCCAGGTCGTCCTTATGAAGGCAACTGGGGTGCCAATACATGGACTGTTTATAACAAACTTCAAAAAGAAGGCAACATGTGTTTTGTCGGTACATTTAATAATGCTGGTAGAGATAATATCGCTGGTGAAACCGGGAAGATTGATGAATGGGGCTTCATTGACCAAGGCAGTGAGCATGTCGGTGAGAAGTCTAATATTATCGCTGATCTGTTAGTGGGTTATCACGCTGGTCAACCTAGAGTGGATCCTAACCAATGTATTAACTACTCATCATGCCATGATGATTTCACAACTTTTGACCATGTTATGTATTGTTTAAATAATGATTTGAATAGTGATTATCCTGGTTTATCTTGTGCGGCCACAACAGCGATTGAATGTACTATTATGTTCTCTAATGGTGTTGCATTCATCAGAGGCGGTGAAGAGACATTCCAAAGCAAAGAAGTCAGCGCGGAGGATATTGAATTATACGGTTATGAGAGAACTGTTCAAGTTCGTGGTAAATACATTTCTAGTAATTCTTATCGCTTAAGCGATTACACAAATGCTTTTAGATGGGATCGTAAGATTTCTATCAATAATGTTTCCACCTATGATTATTACCAAGAAATTGTAAAAGCGGTTCACGCGAGAAATAATCTTACTAAATATACTAAGGAACAATTAGATGCTTATAATCCATTCTCAAGTTCTTCTCCAATTAATGTTTGGAATAGAGGTAATGGTTCAACAGTTTTAGGTATGAAGAATGGTGATTTCTTCTTCTTTGTCGCAGGCTGCAATGATAACGATATTGCTTTTTCTGCGATTACTACCTATAACAAGCAAGTATTTTGTTCCAATCCTAAACCAGGTGGATACGAAGCCAAGAGCAATGCGATTAAGCTAGGTTGGTACACCTGTGTTTGCTTAACTAAATAGGAGGATGAATTATGAAATTAAATAGATATTTATTCGTAGGTGTTCTCTCATTAGGTTTATTAATGGGATGTACACAAAATAATAGTCCTTCCCAAAAAGAATCTTCTGGTTCGGATAGCCCCTCAAGCGAGAGCAGTAGTTCTTCTGAACCTATTATTGAAAAGAAAGTAAAAGTTAATTTCTATTTGGATTATAACCACGTTTCTGATGATCAAATCATCTTTACTACCACAGTGGATAATGGTGGTTTAATCACTGAGAAACCAAATAATCCCACGGAAGCGCCATATCCAGAATTTCCTGTATTTAAAGGCTGGTCGAAAAAAGAGATTATCGATGATATTAGCCAGTTGTGGAATTTTGAAAACGATGTAGTCATCGCTAATTCTGGGGTGTTTTCTCTCTTTGGAATATGGGTGGCGGAAGGCGAATAAGCAAATTATTTGACAACCTTTTTAATCGCTTATATTATAGATACGTCTAAATTTTAGGAGGAAATATGCAAAAATGAAAAAAATTTTGACAACCGCCTTTGCTTTGTGCCTCGTACTATCTTTAGGAGCCTGTGGAATTAAATCAGGCGAAAAAACCTAACCAAAACCTTCTGATGATCCAAATGATAAGG
>JAEEHE010000091.1 GCA_016280685.1 Caryophanales bacterium | reverse complement strand
GGAGCATCGCCCAATAACCAATATCGTTCATGGTGAAGAAAGTATCCCATAAGACATAGAAAGCAATCATCAAACCGACGAAGACCCAGCTATTAGCAGGTCTCACCAAGAATAAGAGAATAACCGCTAAAGTGTTTCCGATAGCGCCAATCAAAATCCATGGTTTGAATTTGCCGAGTTTAAAGTGAACTTTCTCAACAATGAATCCCATAATTGGGTCGTTAATACCATCCCAAACCAAGGCTATCATCATTGCGATGGTAATTACACCATATTGAGTAGCGAATGTATTGGAATCACTACTTAAAACACCAGATGTAATCGCGTATTGAAGAAGGAAGGAACCAACTAATGCATAACATGCATCACGAAAAATGCCACTGAATGGATAAAACCATCTCGTGAACTTTGGAACTTTGTTGCCAGTATACGCTTTGGCAACTCTGCTTTTTGAGCTCATTATAAAACCTCCGTATAAAGTGAGTGCGGATTTATTCTACATTATTTATATTAAAAAGACTAATTAATTATTTTCTTCCCTTGGACCAGTGATATTTTGTAAAACAAAAAGTAAGCCCAAAAGTAAAGCACCGGTAAAGGCGATTAATGCCCATTCAAAACCGACAAATGGTTGATTGGAGAAATTACCAAAAAAGGCTGATAGCATCAAACTAATGGCTAGTAGACCGTATAACGCTAAAGAGACGATATTGGTGACTTTTGCAATCATCTTTAAAGTGCCATTTTTGCCGACGATGAAATAAATCAAAAATAAAACCATCGCCACTAAAGAAAGAATACTGATAGCGAGAAATGTCACGGTATCCCAAGACACATCTCTAGTTTGGAAGATCGTGGATGTGACAATAGAGATGACAAATGACGCTAACAAGAGACAGCCAATAGTGATGAAAGAAATGATTTTGGCAAATACAGCTTTCTTCACTGATAAGGCTGATAAGAATAAGACAAATAAAACTAAAGTGACAAGCGATAAGGAGAATGATCCTGTACCACTGCCATTCATCTTGTCAGCTACTAAAATAAAGATAAAAGATAATGCGGATAAGAAGATACCGCAGACCGATAAGACTGTCGCTAATAATGTGCTCTTTTTAAATTCCATAGATGTTATTCCTCCACTTCGTTAAGGACGTTGACTAAGAAGACATGTCTGTCTCCATACTTTTTCTTCATTATATCAAGATATTGTTCTAATAGGTTATTAGGAACGATACAAATTCTGGATCCACCAAAACCACCACCATTGATTTTGCTCGCCCCTTGATTGTTCATGGCTTTATTGGAAATATCAATGGCTTCCGCTAAAGAACCTTTGTATTCATCATAAACCATCGCGTTCTTTAATAAGTTACGGCTACTTTGTTCACTACCCTTAACACAAGCAAAAAAACCAGCAAAATCGTTATTTTTTAAACAAATTAAACCTTTTTTCACTCTTTCATTTTCATCATAGAAGTGTTTAGCTCTTTGATATTCACTTAATGTTAATAAATCTTTCTTTTCTTCTAATTCTTCTAATGAACCTTCTCTTAAGAATTCGTGGCCCATCTTTTTTGCGGCGTTCCACATATCACTGGTTATAGAAGAATAAAGAGGATTTAAATTAGCATGACTCTTACCAGTATCAACAATAACAAATTGATAACCATTAAATTTATTATGGATGATTTCAATATAGGGATTTGCGATATCACCAAAGTCGATAAAAGATACTCCATTAGAAGCACAGGCAATTTGATCTAACAAGCCACTCTTCTTACCGAAGTAATTATTTTCCGCATATTGACCAGCCTTCGCTAATTCTAAAATGGAGATTTTATTATTGTTATAAAGTTTGTTAAATACTTTACCTAATAATATTTCAAAAGCAGCGGAAGAAGAAACTCCAGCTCCAGGAGGAACTGTTGATTCGGTATAAATAGAGAAACCACCAATCTTATATCCTTTTAATTTTAAATAATGAGCAATACCTCTAATGAAGCAGGCTGATCTATCGACAGTCTCTTCTCTTGGTTCAGTATTATCTAAAGATATTTCAAATTGGCATTGATTCTTAGACACTAATCTCACGATGTTGTTTTCTTCTTTAGAATATGCTCCTTCAATCATCAATGAACAAGTTGATGCTAAAGTGAAACCATGGTTATGGTCCGTATGATTTCCTAATAGTTCAAAACGCCCACCACTTTGTAAATATCCTTCTGGTTCTTTCTGATATAACTTTTTAAATTCTTTAATAACTATTTCTTTCATAACTATATACCCGAGACAAGTGTAGCAAAAAAACATATATATGACAAATTAGTATAATTCTTTAATAGTAGGTAACTCTTCGAGTTAAAAAATATTAATGAAAATATTTTGCAACAAAAAAGGATTTTCACGCCTATATACATAATAGAGGGAGAAAATCCCTTAGCAAGGAGAGTTTCAATGCGTACACCATTGAGAGCTCAGTTTCCAGTTTCTCTTTTGAAAGGAGAAACGAATGGACACGTTAATCGTGTTAATTCTTGTAGTTATCATTATCTACGTCTCTAAGAAGAGGTAGGTAATAAAAGGTCGCATTAGCGACCCACCTACAAGAACATAATACATGGTAAACATGTTTTATTCAATGAGAACAAAAAGGAATATCAAAGCTTTCTTAAGTGATAAAGGATTCTTCTTTGATAAGTCTGACCAGGTAATAATTCTTTTCTATCTAGTTGATCATCTTGTGGTTCGATAGCGACACCACGATAATGATTATCTTTAGATAATAAAGTTTTAACATTGTTTATAAAGTTATCCGTATAAATCTGTGTTGTCTTAAAATCAGTTTCAATATCTAAACAATATTTGTTTGATAATAATTGTATCTTTCCATCTTTAAGAGAGAATGAATTATCGATTTCATGCTCCATATTAAATTCTCTAGATTTATGGAAATCCCAATAGTCAGGAACATCCTTCCATTCAATAGGTAATAATTTGGAATCGTAATAGATGAATTTATCACTATTCATTTTTAATTTAAGATTTTGCACTTTGCTTTCACCTAAGCAGAAGAATGCGTGATTAGTTAAAGACACTAAACAGGGTTTATCGACACTAGCGATAAATTCTAACGTTAGTGTATCTTCCACTAGAGTATAAATAACTTCTAATTTGAAATTACCAGGATAACCGGATTCTCCATCTTTGGATAAATAAGAGAACGTTACTCTATTACACTCTAATTGATAATCGAATATTTTCGTAGATATCCCATCTTGACCACCATGGAGAGATACTTCACCATCTTTGAAAATACGACCACATAATCTGCCAATAGTCTTACCAAAATAATTCTCAGTTTGATTAAATTCTTGTTCATCACTTAATGTGATAACCATATCTTCATTATGAAATCTCCATCTATAAATAGAGGCCCCTAATGGAGATAAGGTGATTGCCATATTTTTGTTTTTTAAAGTTATCATAGCCATAAATTAATTATAGTTAGGTATATGCTCATATCTCAAAACTTATTTATAATAAGTGAGGGATTTATTAATTATGAATAACAAAGTAGGAATTAGAAAATGGCTCTCTTTTATAATCGCTGGCTTTGTTGGGCAATTAGCGTGGGCTATTGAAAATAATTATTTCAATCTATATGTCTTTGATTGTACACAAGAATATACATTCATACCAATTATGACCGCTGCTAGTGCAGCTGCTGCTACTATCACCACTCTTTTAATGGGAGCGTTAAGTGATAGACTAGGTAAGAGAAAAGCCTTTATCTCTTTCGGTTATATCTTATGGGGTATATCCATTATCTTATTCGCTTTCTTAGATCCAAAATCCTCTTTGAATATCGTTGCAAGTTCCACGATGATGAGTGGCACAATGATTGTCATCATGGACTGTTTAATGACCTTCTTTGGTAGCACCGCAAACGACGCATCGTTCAATGCTTTCGTGACCGATAATACCAATACCGATAACAGAGGCAAAGTCGAAAGTGTTCTTTCTGTCTTACCTTTAATCGCTATGATTGCCGTCGTTGGTTTAGCAGGAGCTTTAACTAAAGATAGCGCGGTTATGTGGAACATCTTCTTCTACATCTTAGGTGGTCTCACAACTATTGTGGGTATCGCTTGTATCTTCTTATTACCGAAAGATGTTATAGAACCGAATAAAAATGAGCCTTATATCAAAAATATCTTCTATGGTTTTAGACCAAGTGTTATTAAAAACAACGCAATTCTCTATTTAATTTTCATTACTTTTATGATTTTCTCCATCGGAATTCAAGTCTTTATGCCTTATTTAATGGTCTATATCCAACAAGTCTTAAAGATTATCGATTTAGATTTCACAATTACTTTAGGTGTCGTCTTAATCGTCAGTTCTATCATCACCGTTGTCTTCGGTTTATTTATGGATCGAATCGGTAAGAACAACATTATTATTCCAGCGATTGGTTTAACCGTTATCGGTGGAGTCACGATGTTCTTTGTTAATAACCAAATCGGCGTCATGATCGGTGGTACCATCTTAATGACCGGTTATATGATTGGCACCGCTGTCATGGGTGCAAAATTAAGAGACTACACACCGCTTAAAGAAGTTGGTTTATTCCAAGGTATTAGAATGATTTTCTTAGTGTTAATACCAATGGTTACTGGACCATATATCGGTTTAGCGGTTAGTTATATTAATAAACAAGAATATGTAAATGAATATGGAAGAACAGTGATCGCTCCTAATTCATTTATCTTCTTATTCGCTGGACTAATTATTGCATTAGCAATTATCCCCACGCTTATCATTATGAAAAAGGAGAGGAAATTAAATGAAACCACTATCTGAATATCCACGTCCCCAATTAAGAAGAGATAGTTATATTTGCTTAAACGGAGAATGGGAATACGCGATTCGAAAAGAAGAAGATATCCCCACTACTTTTGACGGGAAGATTATCGTTCCTTTTTCTCCTGAAACTTCTTCTAGTGGTGTTAATAAAAAAGTGACACCCGATGATTATCTCTTTTATAAATTAATGTTTAAATTAGATAAATCATTTATCAAAGATAAAGTCATATTACACTTCACCGCCGTAGATCAAATCGCGGAAGTCTTTATCAATGACCATTATTTAGGTAAACATATTGGTGGTTATCTTCCTTTTGAATTCGAAATCAAAGAATATTTAAAAGAGGAAAACACTTTAATCGTTAGAGTGAAGGATTATAGTGACACGAAAGAATATTCGCGTGGTAAACAAAGAATTAAAAGAGGCGGCATTTGGTATACCCCTCAATCCGGTATTTATATGCCCGTATGGTTAGAAAGTGTCTCCAATGATTATATTAAAGAATTAAAGATAACACCTGATGTCGATAATGAATCGGTAAAGATAACAGTTTATAGTGAAGCGGAAATGGCCACAATCCATATATTAGGAAAAGACCATATTATTACTTGTAATAAAGAGCATTCCTTTAAAATTGATAATCCCCATCTCTGGTCGCCAGAAGATCCTTATCTCTATATCTTTTCCGTCAGCACGGAAAACGATGAAATATCGTCCTATTTTGCCTTAAGAAAAGTATCTTTAATTGAACATAATGGTTATAAAGTTATTGCTTTAAATAATAAGCCTTATTTTATGAAAGGTGTTTTAGACCAAGGCTATTATAAAAATGGTTTATATACCCCAGATGATTATCAAAACTACATCGATGACATTACTTTAGTGAAAGCATTAGGCTTTAACACTATTCGTAAGCATATCAAAATCGAAGCGCCTCGTTGGTATTATGAGTGCGATAGATTAGGGGTTCTCGTTTGGCAAGACTTCGTTAATGGAGGTGGAAAATATAAACTACCCATTATCAACTTACCATTAATTACTAATATTCATCTTAATGATCATAACTATAAGAAGTTCTCTAGAATGGATGAAGAAATTAGAGAACAAGCAAAACAAGAATTTAAAGATATCATCCACTACTTATATAACTCTCCATCAATCGTCTTATGGACAATCTTTAATGAAGGATGGGGACAATTTGATTCTAAAGAAATATATGAGGAATTAAAGAACATTGATAATACAAGATTATTTGACCACGCTTCCGGATGGCATGACCAAGGTATCAGTGATGTCAAATCATTACATGTCTATTTTAAAAGCGTCGAACTTCCCAAAGATAATCGCGCCATAGTCTTATCAGAGTTCGGAGGCTTTGTCATGCCGATTAAAGGTCATACGCAAAAAGGAAAACAAATTTATCGTTCCTTTGAGAATGTCGATGATTGGTACAAGAACTTCTCCTCTTGTGTTAAAAGAGATGTGATAGATAATATACCTAAAGGTTTATGCGCGTGTATTTATACACAATTAAGTGATGTGGAAGATGAATTAAATGGCTTTGTGACGTTTGATCGAGAAGTCGTTAAAATATTCCCGGAAAAGATTAAATGGCAATTAGATAAAATTAAATATTGAGGTACTTTATGAAAAAAGAGACGAGAGAAATATTAGAAGAATTATTTATTAGATATCCCGATTTATTACCTTGTAAGCTAGATGTGGAATCCGCATTTTTATTAATCAAAGAAGCTTATCAAAATGACAAGAAACTTTTGATATGCGGTAACGGAGGCTCCGCTTCTGACACCGAACATATCGTCGGCGAATTAATGAAAAATTTCAAAAAACACCGCAAATTTGACAAAAAAATGTTAAAAGCGTTAGAAAATGAACCAGAATTATTAAATGGTTTAGAACCAGGTCTTCCCGCGATTAGTCTCGTCTCACAAACATCTTTGATCACCGCTTATCTAAATGACCATGACCCAAATTTTATCTACGCTCAACAAGTATCGATATATGGTCAAGAAGGCGATATCTTAATCGCTATCTCTACTTCTGGAAATTCAAAGAATTGTGTGAACGCTGCTAAGTTAGCGAAAGCCTTAAATTTAAAAGTTATATCCTTAACAGGAATGAAAGAATCAGAAATATCTAAGATATCTGATGCCACAATAAAAGTCCCCGAGACGGAGACTTATAAAGTTCAGGAGAGGCATCTCCCTATCTATCACGCATTATGCGCGATGATTGAAGAAGAATTATTCTAATTATTATAAAGGTAAGAATCCAATAATGATTCTGCGGTTCAGATCATTAGTGCCGCATTTTTCTACGACAACGCTGATACCTGCGGAAACGCTGACTTCAAAGCCTTCATCTACAAATTCGGCTTCTGCGTTATTTTTACAATTCACGATAATAGAAATGCCATATTTATTACCGGCTTCAAAAGGAGAAGAACCCTCTCCACCACGGGCAAAGAACTTGTGGCTCACGCCATCGGAATTATAAACAATCCAATATAAATTAGAGCTAATAGATAGAGTTACTAAATCATTTGATAATTCGATAACATTTAAAGCGCCGGGAATTTGTCCCACAGCAGGAGTTGGAACATTACTTAATGAAAGCGAATGGATTTGGTATTTTCCCTCTAATCTAGAGAAAAGATAAACAAATGTTAGTAATTTGCCTTCT
>JAEEHE010000090.1 GCA_016280685.1 Caryophanales bacterium | reverse complement strand
TTTTACTTTGATATAGCCAGTACCTTGAGATGGTATGTTAATCTCGTTATTTGTCGTTATCGAAGCATCACCGTTGATATTAACTAAATATCCAGTCGCGCCACTAACGGGTTCCCAACTTAATTTATCATCATCAACTGTTAATAATGGTTCTGATAAAACAGTATTTGCTAAAGCAACACTATCGATATAGAAATGGAACTTGTTGTTGATATCATTTGATGATTCATCAACCACGCCTAAACTCAGTGATAAACAATCACCCCTAATAGTGTTGAAATAGGTTCTATCACCATTAACAAATGTCGCATCAGGACCATTGTCATGTGTGGAATCTTTAAAAATACCTAATCTCGCTGCATTATATGCATCGATATAAATGGTGTTCCATTCACCGACCTTTACACTTTTATTAATCATCAGAGGTTTCATTCCAAAACCATCCGATTCTGGAATATTGCCAAATAAGGTAACTGATGATTTTAAAGAAGAAGCTCCACCATTATCAATCATGACTCTTAATGCTAAATATTTATTCACTAAATCTTCGTATTGAAAGACTTTGCTAGAGGGAATATCAAAAGTAAAGGAAGCGGTTTTACCATAAGGACTTCCAATATTAAATCCTCCGCTGATTTCAAATACACCATTCTCTTTTATACCTTTAGAATCTTCTTTTTCTTCTAAGAAATTTTCATGAAGTGTGGAGACATAATAATAATCATTAATCTGGCAAGTATGAATGAGGTTGGTATATCCAAGTTCATTAAAATCTGCGATTAAACCATCTTCAATATATTGAGGAACATATTCATTATCTTTGATAAACCAAGAGCAACTATGGGATTCTTTATTACCATAGATGTCTTCAGCTTCTACATAATATCGATAACTACCATATCCTCTAATAGAATATGTATCCATAACATCATTAAAGGGGATTTCTTCATCGTTAAAAAATAATTTTCTGATGGTTTTATCTTCATTTATTTCACTTAAGTCAGTGATCTTTAAAGAAGGTAAGTTCGCCCCATCTGGTCTTTCAATCATCTGGATATATAAATCTGTAGGAATACCAGCGAATTCAATTTTAGGAGCGATTGTGTCACTAACGATAAATTGCTTAACAATTCTCTTTCCGTTAGATTCATATTTAAATTCATAAGACCCAACACCTAATTTGAAAGAAGAATATTTACTAGTTTTACTCTCTTTGGTATTTTTATTTATTACCGTATATTTCACATCAAAAGATGTGATTTCACCATTATCTTCCAGATGAGCGGAGGGAAAAGTGATATATTCATTGCTTAATTCATAGCTAGTTTGAAAATCATCTTCCAAAACAAGTTCACCGGAAACTTGGGAAGTGTTGCAGCCAGTTAAAATAACGCTGCTTAAAATGAATAACGATAATAAATTCTTTCTCATATTTATTTCCCGTAATTAGGGTATTTGAGGAGGAAAGCACTCATACCATCACTGCTCTGATATTTACTAGAGATGAAATCGTAAATACCTGAACCTTCACCATTAGTGACAGGATCTAATTCACTACGATCTTTCATCTTTCCACCGAAAGCGATATTGCTAATCGTATTAGCGTTTCTGCACCATGTCACACCAAACCAATTCTTATAAGGCATAGTTAAACCAGATTCATCTAAAACATATGAGCTAGATTTAATACTAGCAACGCTCTTTAAGAAGGGAGAAATCTCAAATCCCATATCTTCATCAGTAGGGACATAGCCATATGGTAAAACATTGACACCTTTTGTGGCTTTAGAAGCAATTTTTTGGGCTACATCAGTAGTCAGCCAAGCTAAAAACTTCAGCACTTCTTCACTATTTTTACCATTTTTCGGTACGACAAATTCACGGCAGATTAATTCGGCAACAAAGCTTCTTGCCTCTCTAATAACTTCCACATCCTCATCGCTGACTGAAGTAGGTTTTTCCGCACCCGGAACACCATCAATATAGGAGATAACTTCACTTAAAGTGTTATCATCATTAATCGTCGGAGTTCTATTGATGATCGCGGAATTAACTGGCATCTTCATCGCTAAAACTTCTTGAGAATCTGGATTGATAAAACCATATTCCACTGATTCTTGAATTTCTGTTTCTAACCAACTGCCGACATAAGCAAAAGCGGCAGGTGCTTTTAAAGAGGAACCGTTCACTTTACCGTTATATAAAACTTGATTGATATTAGTGAAAGAATACATATCGGAATTGGGATGGACATAGCCATTAGCTTTAGTAAATAATTTACGGACGATATCATATGTCGCATAGATATTATTCGCATTGTCTAAAATTTGTGTTGGTTCATCTTGGCAGAAGACACGCTTATTAGAAGTATCACGAGTAAAACCACCGTAATAATCTTCATATCCTTGTAAACCCGTCATCTGTGCAAACCAAACATCGTTCGCGTATCTTGTGTATTCACCACTGATATCTCCACCACCAGCATAAGCAAATAAATAAGCACCAGCGTTATATAAATCATCACCCAATTTGATAAATTGATCCGTGGTATTTGGTAATCGCCAATTACCTTTACCTAATTTGGCGTCTAATGTGGTTTTGTTGTAACACCAGTTCCATCCATTTGTGACCGTCTGAGGAAGTCTATACCAATGGTTATCTTCGTTATAGAAATCAATCCATCTCTGTTCGATTTTATCTTTGACTAAACCTGTTTCACCATAAACGGATAAATCAAAGTTATAAATATCTTCCGTTAAGTCTTTTAAATATTGTTGATGATTAGACATATCAACTTCTAATTGATATAAGTCTTTCATCCCCGAAGCACCCGCTTCAATTTCTGTACGGGCACTGATACTGCTCACGCTTTGTTTTAAATCGATAAAAACATCGGTGTTCACATTATCCATATAATAATCAGCAACTTGCTTAACCCATTCCGTGCCATAGCCACTGCGGAAATAAGAGAAGGAGAATTGTTTACTTCTACTCTTACGAGGATCTTCTTTTTTACATCCTCCTAATGAGACTAACGCTAGACATGTGCCTAGTAATAATAAAGTCTTTTTCATAATCTATCCTTTAATACCTCCAGTTAATTGCATATCCATAATTTTGTTTTGGAAAACTAAGAATAAAATGAGTGATGGTAACATCACAATAATTAACGCTGCGAAATAAACCGGTAATCGTACTGTACCAGCAAAAGTGTTATAAGCATAAAATAAGCCTGTTCCTAAAGTCGGCAAATTAGGGAAGAAGATTAAAGATGTATCAGCATCTGCCCAACGAGCGATAAAGTCGGTCACAAATAAGGCCACTAAAGCGGAGAATATTTGTGGAAGCATAATCTGGAAGAAGGTTCTAAAATGACCACAACCATCGATAAATCCACTTTCTGCATAGCTCCAATCAACCGCTTTAAAGAGGGCGAGGATAATAATAAAACTACCATCGATTGTCTGGGCGTTAATCAAAGCGTAAAGCGGTGTGTCGTAACCATGTAATAATTTATTCCACGCTAAAGCGCTAGATTGACTACCGATAATTGGCACCATCATCATTACTAAAGCAAAGACATAAATAAATCTTCGACCTGGGAATTTATATTTAACGCACACATAAGCACAACATGTCGCGAAGAAAAGACCAATTGTGGTCGTACCAAAAGAATACCACATGGAATTTAAGAACATGTCGAATAATGTCGCTCCACCTTCTGTAGTCAAGGAATCAAAGGCTTTTGCATAATTCTTAAAATCGATATTTTTAAAAGATAATGGTATCGCTAAAAATCGAGTCTTATCAAAAGATGAAATGGAATTAATTGAGGCAAAAAAAGCGTAAATATATGGGAAAATTAAAACAATACAATAAAATAATAGAACTAAAGAAACGATGATTGTCACCGGTGTGATATTGAATCTATGGAGTCTTTGTTTAAACGTCATTCGGGTGCGCATTAATATGTCACCTCCGGATTTAGTTTCTTGGAAATATAACGAGTTAATATAACGATAGGAATAGTAAATAAAGTAAAGACTAACCCGATAGCAGAAGCGCTGTTGTAATAAGCAACCACACCATCACCTCTCACCTTATCAAATAAGATATAACCAAGGGTTTGTGTTTCTAAATAGAAGATAGTTTCTGAGTCACCAAAGAAATAAAGAATAGGGCCACTAGAAGTAAATATTCCCGCAACTGATATTAATAAGAATGTAGAGAATGTGCCCCAAGTTAAAGGCAAGATAAAGGACCAGAATTCTCTCCAACTATTCGCCCCATCAAGTCTTGCGGATTCTAACATTTCATTAGGGATACGTTTCATGTTGCCGATATATATGAGGTAAACATTACCAATACCACTACCGAGTAACATATATAACAAAATAGATGTTAATGCCGCTCGAGGATTAGAACTAGCCACCCAGGGTTGCACATAATCCACACCAAACGTGGTGTTGAGCCAAGTATAGATAGGACCACCTTTAGAGATAATCTCTTTAAAGATCGCGACCGAAGCCACACTAGGAATGATGCAAGGAATAAATAATAAGAAACGGTGCACTCTAAATAGAGGTATTTTCTTATATAAGAAATAAGCGATGATAAAGCAAACAAATGACTTCAAGATTCCAATACCAAAATATATAAATGTATTTCTTAGACCGATATTCATCGAACTAGAGAAAGAGAATAATTCCGTAAAGAATGCATGGAAATGTTCTAAAGTAAAATCGCTTTTAAAAGGAACATCAGTAAAGAAAGAGAGCAAAATAGAATAGGAATTAATATAGATATATCTAACAATTCCATAGATAGCGGGTAAAATCATTAAAAAACAAAAGATATATCCTTTAACACCCATATATAAGGCATTATGAGGGCGATGAATAAATCTTCCTTTTCTTCTTGATGATGGACTACCAGTAACTATATTCATAAACTACGCAGGAATGAGGAAATAAGCATCTCCAGGTTTTAGATTTAAACGATAAGCACCATTAATTAATTTAATAAATTGCACGCTGTCTTCGTGATAGAGCAAGGCTTGGTTACAATCTTTAAAAGAAATATTAATCGTATTGATTTGATTCTTGATAGGCGCGCTTTGATTGACAATAAAATAAGCATCTTGATTATTGTTTTTGAAATAACCAATAGAAGCATCTAAACGAGAACTAACTTTGTTAATATCTAAACAACCGAGATTGTTTTTATCAATCATAGAATCGATATTATCAAAGGCTTCTTGATTTTCAATTTCATTAGAGATGTCCGCTCTTACGGGATAGAAATTTTGCCATTCAAAATTAGATAAAACATCTTGTAAGGGGAGAACTCTTCTATTTGCTTCTTTAGTAAATCCATATCTCTCATTAACACTACCATCGTTATTAACAATACCAGTTACTGTAGAGATAGAACGGTAGCAGAAATATTCAATTAATCTCGCTCCCATAGATAATCCGGAATAAAGATTATAAGTAATTTCTTCAGGCGACATTGGACCAGTCAGATTACCAAGGGATTGAGTACTTGTATAACTATGAAGTTGCACACAAAAACCAAAAGTACTCTTTTTATCGTGGGTCTCATTATATTCTTTCGCTATCTTAGCGCATGTTAATAAATCAGTTAAATAAGTAGGTGATATCGCCTCGCGCAATACACTGCGATATGGATAATTATCTAAACAAATAGTCTTCATACCATCGCCAACAAATTTATCCATAACTTCATTAACGTAATATTTGATGAATGACTCATAGGTATTACCTATTGGCCAATGGTTGATACTACTAGAGGGAACATGATTAACGTGGAAAGCTTTATTAGGATAATATTCATTTTGCCAATCCACTAATTTTTGATATTGATCCATCGCCGAATAACGATATGGAGCGTCTTCCGGAATTTCGTAATGTTCCACGGGAGTTTCTGTATATTGATAAATCTCATCACCTTGATAAAAACCGCTAATAATGTCATCAAATTCTTGAAATTCGGTGGTTAAATGTCTCTCTTTAAGAGAATAAGGAGTGCCATAATTACTTCTCTGTTTACTAGCAGCTTCCGTATCGCATTCAAAATAATCTGGATCGTTATACATATTTCTAATCCAACATTTCATATCTGCGTTACCGATGTTTCTAATCGCCTGTTTATAACTATCGGAGAGATGACCTTCTGTATCTATTAAAGGGACGCGGTCTTCGGTTAATAAACAAGTATTAAATCCTAAATCTTTATATTGCGATAAATCAGTTTCAGAAATGGGAGAAGGAGGTAAGTCTGCAAAAGTGGTAAATGTTTTGCCGCTGACAAAATCTTCCTCAAATAAAGTTCTCACAAAAGGTTTCTCGTTATTTGTGTTACATGACGAAAGTAAAAGGGCAGAAATAAGAATTAAAAAGTTAGTCCTTGTTCTCATAATAAAATCTTTCGTTTTTATTTTAGGTAAATAAATTACCGAAGTATTACTAATAATAAGTATAAATCAAAATAAAGCACTTTTTTATCAAAGAATAAAAAACAAATGCTCAATTAAGTGTTTCAAAATTACGAAATATCAAATAAGAGCAAAAACTCCAATGAATAAACATATTATTTCTTGTTTACTTAAGGCAATCTAAAACTTCAGCAAAATTCTTAATGAATAAATCACTATTATTGATACAAGCCTTTTCATCTTTGGTGGATTCTTCATCATATACCGCAATGACATTATAACCAGCGTTATGTGCGGTAATAATTGGCACTATCATATCTTCCAAGATTAATGTCTCTTCTCTTTTCACATTGAAATGTGAAATAGCTCTATCATAAATCTCTGGACTGTTCTTACCATCTTTACAAGAATTGACATCGAGAACCAAGCCAAAATATTGTCTAATACCAAGTCTAGTTAAACAGACATCATATATTTCTTTGCTATTGGCAGTCGCTAACGCCATAGGAATATTTTGTTTACTAATAAAATCCAATAATTCCTGAGCTCTATCTTTTAAGGGGATGTAGTCACGATAAGCTTCATAAGACATCTCCATCCACTCGCTGATAATATCATCAACATTTTCATTTGGGAGATATTTGTCTTTAGTAATCTCTCCGGCTTTTCTTAATCCCACATGAGCGATTTCTTGATTATATGTAGGAGGAATCATCATCCCTCTTTTAGCGAAAAAACGACGATCGATATCCGCCCATAAATTCGTGGAATGAATTAAGGTTCCATCTAAATCAAATATCACTAACTTAATATCTTTATCAAAAAATTTCATATAGTTATTATCTCTTAATTCGATAATCATTTCTATTCACATAATTATGAGTGACTATGACATCATCACCGGTCAAAGCAAAAGAAGTTCCACCATTGATATATTCATCTTCATCTTCATAAAAACTCACTAATTCCCCAGTTTTTGTTGCCATAGTCATTTTGATATCTTGGAACTCTAACGAGAAATTAAGTTCGTGAAAATGACCGCAGACAAAATCAGTCACACCATGAGTCTTCGCTTCCGCAAAAATTGGTTCTGGATAATTATCCGCATCGCTTTGATCTTCCCCTTCATAAATAATTGCAGAAAAGAATTCATGGATTGGTTTATGCATGAAAATCATGCCTTTAGAATATTCATTGTTGTTATGAGCCTTTATACCATCCGCATTCCATTTGAACCATTCGACTTGTTCATCGGTGATTTCATCTCTCCAACCATAATCCATCATATAAAGAGAATTGATGATTTTATCTTCTTCTTTTATGTTTATAACATAATTACCAAGAGTTTCTATATTTGTGGGCCCTCTATCAAATAAGGAATATTTTCCTTTTTCATATAAGTCACAGCTATATGTCACACCCGATGTTGCAGAATCATATTTATTGCCAAAATCATGATTGCCAAAAACAGGTGCGTAAGGAATCTGATATTCATCTAACCAAAATATTAACGATTTTAAAGAGATGAGATTTTCATTAGACCAGACTTGGTCACCGGTTAAGGTTATTAAATCAGGCTTCACTAAATCAACTAGATAAGTAATTTCTTTATGGATGATTTTTGCATGTCCTAAATCTTCTAAATCACACATCTGTACATCCGCTAAATTGAGGATGATAAAGTCTTTATCTTTTTGTTTGGTTAAAGTAGGTATTTTCTCTATATCAAAAGTATCAGTGCTATGCCACTCATTAACAACTTTCCTTCCTTTATAGTGATGGAGAAGTAAGAAATAAGCAGGTAAACCTAAAACAAGACCTATAGTTAATATAGATGCTGTAATCGGTATAAGTATATTAAATACTTTTTTCACTCTTCTATTGTAATCAAAAAAGGCACTCGAAGTGCCTCTTTTTAATTGTCACCGTATATTTCTTTGATGTTAATGGATGAGAAATATCTGAGATCATAACCGTCCACCAAGATGATGTGAACGATATCAGTGTAATCAATACGGGAGTCAATAACATTACCTTTGCCAATGAACATCTTTATTGCATTCTTATGTTCCACGTTTTCTGTGAAGGCATTTAATCTAGAAACTGTTTCTTCAAAATCAGAAGAAGAACCGGTTTGGCTTAATAAGATAATAGGAACATCTAATTCTCTTGCTAAAGCGGCTAAAACACG
>JAEEHE010000089.1 GCA_016280685.1 Caryophanales bacterium | reverse complement strand
CATCGTTTTTATCGTCGATGGAAAATTAGGAATTACCTCCGATGATCAGATGGTAGCAAGAATGCTATATAAGGTTAAAAAGCCAATCATTTTAGCGGTTAATAAAATCGATGAAGGAAGCCATATTTCCGACGCTCACGAATTCTATGCTTTAGGTTTAGGAGAACCCCTTATTGTCAGTGGGGCACACGGTATTGGAATCGGTGATTTATTAAACAAAATTATTCAGTATTTACCCGAAAATAATGATGAAGTTGATGATGAAAAAATTACCTTCTGTATGGTCGGTAGACCTAATGTTGGTAAATCTTCTTTAGTCAATGCCCTATTAAATGAAGAACGCGTTATTGTCAGCAATATTTCGGGTACAACGAGAGATTCTATAGATACTCCTTTTACTAAAGGTGATAAACAATATGTCGTTATTGATACTGCTGGTCTTAAAAAACGCGGCAAAATTTTTGAAGCTATCGATAAATATTCTGCAATACGCGCACTTAAGGCGATTGAGAGAAGTGAAATCGTTTTATTAGTGTTAGATGGTAAAGAAGGAATTACTGAACAAGACAAGCACGTGATCAGTTATGCAACTGACCTACATAAAGCAATTATTATTGTCGTTAATAAATATGATTTAGTAGAAAAAGAAACCAACACAATCAGCGAGATGACTAAGTGGATTAGACAGGAATATAAGTTCCTCGATTATGCACCAATTTGTTTTGTCTCCGCTCTTAAAAAGCAAAGAATAAATACCATTTTTCAAACACTGGAAATGGTCCATTCTGCCTACCATACAAGGGTCAAAACTTCCTTATTGAATGACGTTATGCAAGACGCTCAAATGATGAATCAGGCCCCGAATTTCAATGGTGGAAGAATAAAAATTTTATATTGTTCACAAGTTTCTTCCGCTCCTCCGACGATCATCCTTTTTGTAAATAATTCCGATTGGATGCACTTTTCTTATTTGCGCTACTTGGAAAATCGTCTTCGTGAAACCTTCAATTTTGAAGGAACACCAATTAATTTAGTAGTTAGAAATCGCAAACAGTGATAGAATAACTTCGTATTAGAAGGGGAAAATTATCATGCAGAAATTAAACAAACGTGACATTATCGAACTTGTCGCGGAAAAAACACACCTCAGCAAAAAAGATGCCGAAAGTGCGATTGAGACAGCCTTCGATTTAATGGAAAAGGCACTACTTGAAGGTCGTGAAGTTAACATCACTGGTTTTGGAGCCTTTACACCAAAAGCTCGTAAACAAAGAGATGGAACCGATCCAAAGAAACACACAAGAATTACAATTAAAGCAAGCAAGACCATTACCTTTAGACCAGCTAAAGCAGTAAAGGCTTCTCTTAATAAATAAAATAAAAAAAGAATAATAAGGGGATATAAAAGGCCCCTTATTTTTTTACACTATTTTGTCTATAATAGAAATATGGAAAATAAGTTGACAAAATTTCAAAAATTGTACGAACTATTCGATAAAAATGGTTATTCTCTCTACCTGGTTGGAGGCACTGTTAGAGATTATTTTTTACATAAGGAACTCACCGATATGGATGCAGTGACTGATGCCACACCAGAAGAGATGAAAAACATCATTCCTAATGCGAACTTTCAATTTGCTAAATTCGGAAGTGTCCGTTACAAATTTGAAGATGTGAAATTTGACATTACCACATTGAGAAAAGAAGAGTCTTATCTAGATAATAGACACCCCGCAAAAATCACGTTCGTTAAAGATTTAAAAGAAGATGTCAAAAGAAGAGATTTTACCATCAATGGAATGTACCTATCTCATGATCTAAAAGTCATCGATTTAGTGGGCGGTCAAGACGATCTAAAACAAGGAATTATACGCATGATTGGTAATCCGGAAAATAGGTTAAAAGAAGATCCGCTGAGAATCATTCGTGCGATTAGATTTTCTTTAGATTTTGATTTTGTTATTGAAGATAGTTTAGATAAGGCAATTAGAAACAATATCGACCTCTTAAATCGTTTGAATATCGATAAGGTAAGAGAAGATATTAAAAAAATAACTTGCCAAGACAAAGAGAAAATAATTACCAAATTTTCACTTTATAATATAAAACATCTGTTAGATGTGATAGAGTAATAACACATGATTTCTGAAGCTATTGATTTCCGTTTCTTATTATTAGAAAACTATAAAAAAATGAAAATCACCGAGAATGAACTCGCGGTCATTTTTATGATTGATCATTTAGTGAGCCAAGGTAATCCTTTTGTGAACACTGATATGCTCTCTTTAAAGATGACTTTAGAGATTCAAGAAATCGATAAAGTTATGGCGGGTTTACTTACCCGTGGATTTATCGAATATATCTCTCAAGGTAAAAAGACTGTTATTACTTTAGATCCTTTAAAACAGAAATTATTTAGAGAATTCCAAATGACTTCTTCTTTTGAAGAAGCCACTCGTAATGATAAAAAGGTCAATGACATGATTAATAATGTCTATGGTCAATTTGAAACCCTATTATCTCGTCCTTTATCACAAGTGGAATTTTCTCGTATTAGAGAATGGATTTCCTATGGATATTCCGATGAGATGATTATCAACGCTTTAAAAGAAGCCCTTAATAAAGGTAAAAGAAGTCTTCGTTCCGTCGATAAAATATTATTATCTTGGTCGGAAAGAGATGATTTAGAACAAGAAGGTCATTCACCTATTAGTGAAACTAATCGTCGCGATTTAGAAGAGACCATTAGAATCGCTAAAACACCTTGGTTAACCGATGATGACGACGACAAATAAAATCGCATTGATTTGCGATTTTTTAGATGAGCAATATCCTAACGTTGGATGTGAGCTTATATATCATAAAGATTATGAACTAGTTATTGCGGTAATGTTATCCGCACAAACTACTGATATCGCTGTTAATAAAGCTACAGAAAAGCTTTTTTCTTTTTACCCAACTTTAGAATCACTTGCTAATGCTGATATAGAAGTGGTAGAAGATTGTATACGGGCAATTGGCTTATATAAGAATAAAGCCAAGAATGTTATTGGTATCGCTCAAAAATTATTGAATGACTTTAATGGTGTCTTACCAAGTGATAAAGATGTTCTTCAAACTTTACCTGGTGTCGGTAATAAAACTGCGGGTGTTATCCGTGCGGAGATATTTAAGATTCCTGACTTACCAGTGGACACTCATATCTTAAGAATATCTAAAAGATTAAAACTTACTAAAAATGATGCGGATGCTTATGAGACTGAGATGTCATTAAAAAAGAAATTTCCTCAAGAGAGATGGATTAAAACTCATCATCAATTAATACATTTCGGTAGAGATATCTGCCTCGCGAGAAATCCTCATTGTGAAAGATGCAAATTAAACGATATTTGCACAAAAAAATAGCGGGTTTGCGCTATTTTTTAAAATATTTCTTCTCTACTGCATCAATATAATAGAGCCTGGGAGAATAACCTTGCTCGATTAATATTCCTTCCTTTTGAAATACTTCATAAGGTATGGATTTTCTTTCTCCGTGTTCGTAATAGTGAATCACAAAGGAAGCATCTAAGAGATATACTTCATTTAATAATTGGAACTGAATGATGAAGAAGGCGATGCCACCATGTTCCAAGACTTTCTTTAAGTGTTCAATTTGATGAACTTCGATGTTGCTTAATGGGAAGCTAGTTTTACTTTTTGTGTTCTTGGCTTCAAAGTCTAAATATTTACCCTTATAAACACCGTTATAGTCAGTGGTGGATTGTTTTTCAAAATAGGCATCGGTGATTTTCGCGCCGTGAGAATAATCAACTTTAACTATGTTAATAGGTGTGGGTCTTTTAGTAATTAAAGCGATACCTTTATCGGTGTAATATTCATTAGAAAGATTTATATCATTTTCTAAGTTCATGCCTCTATTAGAGGCAGAAATAGAGAGATCCGCTTTCGATTTACGAGGCTCTCTCTTTTTAATTTCATGAGGACTATATTTTTGACCATTAGGATATTTAATCATATTAAGCGATATATTTCTTAATCTCTTTATCAAAATCTTGAGCGGAGACATCTTCTCCTGCCGCTAATTTGGTAACTACTGTAGCAATAGGGTCTGGCAAGTGAGAATTGTGTAAACGTAAATGTTTCTTATATTCTTCGGCAACTAAATCTTTTTGTTCATTAAAAGCATCATATAAGTTAGCGAGATTAATCGCATCGATTTCTGGGTCGTGAGCTTGACCAGCTTCGGGAACATGGAATAAATCGCAGTAGTGGACTAAACTCATCGGATTGCCTTTGTCATCTCTAATGTATTCGCTGATAAAAGCGCCAAAATCAAAATAGTTCTTTTGAATTTGCGATGTGACTTCTTTTGGATAAGAGAAATTATAAGCGATGGATTGATTGAGAATTCTCATATCGTGATTACCAAAGGTGATAAATGTTGCTTTATTAAAATTCAAACCACAATATTTCTTTAAAGCGCGCATTGCACTATCAAAGACTACACCTTTTTCTTTTAAGGTATTCTCGGTGATACCGGTTAATTCCGTAACATATGAACCGATCTTATTGTGGGCTTTAACATATATTTTAAAAGGTTCTTTTCTCTTTTTAATTCTTCCGGTTTTGATATCGATAGTGACATATAGACCACCGATAGCGATCATTTCATGAGAAAATTGTGTCCCCTCGAAATCGAGGAAGACTAATACTTTATGACCTTTTAATCCTCTGACTAATTTTTTATTCATGTGTGTATTATACAATAGACCTTCTTTTTTCAAAAGAAAAAAGATTGAAAAGGGGTCCTTACTATTATATTATAAATAATAGGTTTTATTATGGCAATTAAGCTTGTACTTTCTTCTGAACAAATTTCTGAAAAGATATTCAAGGGTGTTCCTCGTGGATATGATCCTTATGAAGTGGATAAATATTTAGACCGCATCATCGACGATTATATGAAGGTGGAAGCCAATAATTTAATGACTAAAGAAGAGATGGAAAATCTCAATAAAAAGATTAAAACCTTAGAAGAAGAAAAGACGCAATTAGAAATAGAACTGAACCGCCTGAAAAATAAATACAAAGGCGTTAAACCTTCTGATAATGTGACAGAAGATAATCTGCAATTATTAAAGAAGATTGACCGCTACGAGAGATTTTTATGGCAAAATGGGTTTAACCCATATAATATTAAATAACATTCGATCCGGATAATTGCTGGCTTATGCCAGAGGAAAGTCCATGCTCGCACGAGCTGTGATGCTCGTAGTGATTGCGCTAGCGGAAAAAATAACGCTAGGTACGTAGGAGTACGTAACGGCGGAGTAAGACCTAAGGGAAACTATGGTGGAGCTCCTGAAAGTGCCACAGTGACGAAGTTTTATGGAAACATAAAAGTGGAACGCGGTAAACCCCACAAGCGAGAAACCCAAATTTGGTAGGGGAGATCAATCGAAGGAATCGAACGGAGATTGGTAAGCTTAGCTTAGATAAATAATTATCCACGACAAAACATGGCTTATAAGATCGAATACTCACTTAGGAGATAAAATGAACACACCAACCAAAATTACATTCTCAAGAATTGTCGCCATCGTCTTAATGATTCTTGTTTTAGTCACATTACATTTTGTGAAGATGGCGAACCCTGATTTCTTTATTCCTAATATCAGTGACACTAGTGGTGTGAACTGGTTATATTTTGGTTTATTTGTCTTCTTTATCGTCGCTAGCTTTACCGATTTCTTAGATGGTTATTTAGCGAGAAAGAATAATCAAGTGACTGACTTAGGTAAATTCTTAGATCCAGTTGCCGATAAGTTATTGATTAACACTATGGTGATATTCCTCATCGTTCCTGCTTCTTATACGAATAATGGGCAGATGGGATTTTCTATTTGGTGTGCCATTCTTTTAGTCTTAAGAGATATTATCGTCGACGCTTTAAGATTTATCGCCGCACAAAAAGGTGTGGTTATCGGAGCAAATATCTTCGGCAAATTAAAGACTGTTTTAGAAATGGTCGCCGTCTCTTTAGTGTTATTAAATGGTTGGCCATTTATCTATTTTGACCGTGAATGGCCAGTGAGAATTGCTGATATCGCTGTTTATTTATGCACAATTGCTTCTATTATTTCCGGTGTCATTTACGTCGTGAAATACGGATATGTTTTAAAAGAAAATAAAGGTATTAGATAATGACTATTGAACAACTTAGAGATCGATTTGTGGAAAAAGGTCTAACCCTTGGCTCCGTAGAATCTTTTACTGGTGGTTTATTCGCAAGAACCATCACCGAAGTGAGCGGTGCGAGCAAATATTATAAAGGTGGCTTAGTGACCTATGCGACCGAAGAAAAACAAAGAATATTAAAAATTAAACCAGAACTTATAGAACAATATGGTGTGGTCAGTAAAGAGATCGCTTTCCAAATGGCGAACAACGCGAAACATCTTTTAAATGTTGATGTCTGTGTTTCCTTTACCGGTAACGCTGGACCAGATGCCATGGAAGGAAAACCGGTTGGCGAAGTCTATATCGGAATCATCTATCAAGGCATCTGTGAAGTTTATAAGAAAAATTTAAAAGGAAATCGTCAAGAGATCCAACAGCAAGCTGTTGAATTCGCTTTAGAAAAAATTTGGAGCAAAATTTAAAAAAATATTAAGACAAATTTGTAAAAAAGACACTATTACTAAGTAGAGGTGCATTTATGGCAAAAAAAGAAATTGAAAACGTCAGCTTAGAAGATACGCTGAAAGAAATCCAAAAGATGTTTGGCAAAGGCAGTGTCATGAAACTCGGTGAAAGACCTGCTGTCGACGTCGATGTCATTCCTAGTGGTTCATTACTATTAGATGAAGCCTTAGGAGTGGGCGGTTACCCAAAGGGCCGTATAATTGAAATCTTTGGTCCTGAATCCAGTGGTAAAACCACATTAGCTCTCCACGCGATTGCGGAATGTCAAAAGCAAGGTGGTAGAGCGGCATTTATCGATGCGGAACATGCGATTGATCCAATTTACGCCAAAAACTTAGGTGTCAACATTGATGAATTAATCCTTTCTCAACCCGATAGTGGTGAACAAGCTTTAGAGATTGCGGAAATGCTCGCTAATAGCGGTGCGATTTCTCTAATCATCGTCGACTCTGTCGCCGCTTTAGTCCCACAAGCTGAACTTGATGGTGAAATGGGCGATAGTTCTGTCGGTATGCAAGCGAGACTTATGTCTAAGGCGATGAGAAAGATTGCTGCTATTCTTAATAAAAAAGAATGCGCGATTATCTTCATCAACCAATTAAGAGAAAAAGTCGGTGTCCTTTATGGTAACCCCGAAACCACATCTGGTGGTCGCGCTCTTAAATTCTATGCTTCTATTCGTATTGATATTAGAAGAACAGAAGCTTTAAAGACCGGCGCGGATATCTATGGCAATACCTGTAGAGTGAAAATCGTGAAGAACAAAGTTTCTCCTCCATTCAAACAATGTGAAATTGATATCATCTATGGTCAAGGTATTTCTAAAGAAGGAGAAATCCTCGATCGAGCTGTGGAACTCGGTCTCATCAAGAAGAGTGGCGCTTGGTTCGAATATCAAGGTAGCAAGATCGCTCAAGGTCGAGAAGCCGCAAAAGACTACATCCATTCCAATGAAGATGTTATGGAAGAATTAGTCAAAGCTATCAAAGATAGCAAGAATCAACCAAAAGAATAAAATGAAGACAGGAACTATGTTCCTGTTTTCTTTTGATAAATAATGTCATAAAAATGTCAAAAATCTTATAATTAATTTCTTTATGAAATAACTTATAATTAAAAATAGCATTGGTGGGTTTTTAATATGAAATTTAATTTTTGCCATTCCAACATCAAATTAGAATTTGTTAAAACTAAAGAAGGACGCATCAATCTTCTTTACTGTGGTCTCAAGGATAAAAGACATCCGGTCATTAAGAGTGATTTATATAATTATTATCCTTTTATTGAACTAGGCTACGTTGAAGATAAAAATGGTGGTTATCGTTCTTCGCAACAATATCTCAAAGGATATGGTTTAGCGCATCAATACGTCTCTCATAAAATCGTCGAAAACGATAGAGGGAAAGAATTAATTCTCGTCACTAGAAACGAAGATTTAGAAGTGGAAACCCATTATCTTATCTATCATAATTGCAACGCTTTATCCTCATATAATATCGTGAAAAATATCGCGAAAAAGCCGATAAATCTCACTTATATTTCTTCATTTCATCAATTGGGAGTCTTGCCCATTAATGATAAGAATGCCTATGTTCATTATGCGACAAATGGCTGGTATGTAGAAGCGCAATGGGAATGTAAACCCTTAAAAGATGTTGGCTTATTCGCAGGTCTTAACTACACATCGATGAAGAGGTTTTGCTTAAACAATAATGGCACTTGGTCCACGAAAGAATTTCTCCCGATGATGGTTTTAGAAAATAGAAAGAAGAAGACCGCCACATTGGTACAAATTGAGAATAATGGTTCTTGGCATTTAGAGATTGGTGATTGTATTGGTCAAGTTTATTTAGCGGCTTCTGGCCCTGAACTCTTAGATAATTCTTGGTTAAAGATTCTTAAGCCTGGAGAGACTTTTGAATCCGTTCATGCGACCTTATCTTTCGCGGAAGATTTTGAAGGAACAATTCAAGAGATTACTAAGGCGAGAAGAATTATGAGAAGAGATTCTTTGGACCATAAGAATTTACCTGTTATTTTTAACGATTATATGCACGCCTTATGGGATACCCAAACCACTGATGCCATCTTACCTTTAGTGGATATCGCTAGCGAGGTGGGAAGTCAAGGCTTCTGCATCGATGCCGGATGGTTTGCAGTTGGTAATAAATGGTGGACTTCTATTGGTGAATGGAAAGAAGAACCATCTAATTTCCCCAACGGTGGTTTTAAAGGTGTTATTGACTACATCAAATCCAAAGGCATGTTTGGTGGTATGTGGATTGAGATTGAAGAAATCGGTATCAATTCACCTATCTTGAAAGATATTAAAGATGATTGGTTCTTCCAAATTAATGGAGAAAAGATATTGGTCAATAACCGCTATCAATTAAACTTCGCTAATGAAGAAGTTTATCAACATGCTTTAGATGTGATAGATAGATTAGTGAACCTCTATCATATCGATTATTTAAAAATCGATTATAATGTCGACTTCGGTATCGGCAATTCTTATAATAGCGATTCTCTAGGCGATGGCTTATTAAAACATAATAGAGCCTATATCAAATGGTTAAATGAAGTGATGGATAAATATCCTAACTTAACCATTGAGAACTGCGCTTCTGGTGGATGTAGAATGGATGCGGAAATCTTGAAGTATTGTCCGATTCAATCAACTTCTGACCAAGTTAACTACCGTTTATATCCTTATATCGCTACTAATGTGTTCACTATTTGTCCTCCCGAACAAGCAGCGGTTTGGTCATATCCTCTTAACGATATGGAAAAGATCATGCCCACTGATGAAGTGGTAGCGATGAATATGTGTAATGCAATGCTCGGTCGTATCCATTTAGCGAGCTTTATCAATAAATTACCTAATAATCAATTAGAATTAATTAAAGAAGGCATTCGTTATTATAAATCACTAGTGGAATTTAAAAAGAACGCTTTACCAATTTATCCAATCGGCACTGCTAAATATTTTGGAAAAGAAGTGGTTGGTGGTTTGAAGAATGGTGATAAGATTGTTCTTGGAGTTTGGAATACATCTAATAAACCGAGAACAGTTAAGGTTAAACTTGAAAAATATCACGCAACTAAAGTGCAAGTTGGTTATCCAAAATCATTAGGCACCAAATTTGAATTTGATAAAGAAACCAAAGTTCTTAGCGTGACTTTTGATGAGAATTATGGTGGTAGAATATTTGAAATTGAGGTGAACGAATAATGAAAATTATTAGAGAAATCGAATATTATAATGGCTTAAAACTAGATTTATATATTCCTGATAAAGAGAATTTCTCCACAGTTATCGAATTGCATGGTGGTGGCATCAATAGTGGAAACAAATATGATGTCGGCCCAATTTGTGAAGAATTATGTAAGCACGGTTATGGTGCTGTTAGTGTGAATTATTCTTTATATCCAAACACTAAATTTCCACAATATATTAAAGATGTCGCTCAAGCAGTGAGATTTGTCTTTGATCATATTAAAGAATATGGTGGTTCTAAGAATATTTATCTTGCTGGCCATTCCGCTGGATCTTATATCATGATGATGCTTTGTTTAAACAAAGAATACCTAGATGAAGTCGGTTTATCTCCTCTTGATATCAAAGGTTATATTTCTGATGCTGGCCAAATGAGTGACCATTTCAATGTCCAACAATATGAAAGAGGTCTTGATCCTTGGCTACAAAGAATAACAGAATTCGCTCCTCTATATTATGTGGTTCCAGGAATTAAAATTAGTCCGTTATTATTGATTTGGTATACAGATGATATCTTATGTCGTAAGCAACAGAATTTATTGTTTTT
>JAEEHE010000088.1 GCA_016280685.1 Caryophanales bacterium | reverse complement strand
TTCTTAATGGATGAAAAATACAATCCCACTTTAGTGAGTGGTTGCCCACCCGATGCTTTCTCTGATGATGGTCAATTATGGGGCACTCCTATTTATGACTTTAAGAAGATGAAAGAAAAGAATTATGATTTCTTAGTCCATCGTATCGGCTATTTAGCGACTACCTGTGATTTATTAAGACTTGATCACTTTAGAGCGTGGGACACCTATTGTGTCATCCCCGCGGAAGATGAAAACGCTAGACGTGGTGTCTGGTGGGTGGGACCAAGATATGATTTCTTCGATGAATTATATCGTAGATATCCCAATATCAAGTTAATCGCGGAAGACTTAGGCGACTTATTCCCTGGTGTTCATGAATTAAGAGACCATTATAATCTCCCTGGCATGTATATCACCGAATTCACTGTCTTTGATACCAAAGCTATGTCCACACCTCGTCAAATTGTCTATCCTGGCACACACGATAACCAAACCATTAAAGGTTGGTTAAAGACTCTTCCAGAAGAAAACATCAAATTCTTAAAAGAGAAATTTGGTAAAAAAGTTGACTTATATAATGCGATGTTTGATTATACCTATAATCTCCCATCCTTAATGACTATCTTCCCACTTCAAGACATCTTAGGTCTCGATGATAGTGGACGTATCAATTGGCCAGGAACAGTGGGCGATCCTAACTGGACTTGGAAGTTAAAAGACTTCTCTTGGATGAAAAGAAAAGACTTAAAAGGCAATTAAAAAAAGGACCACTTGGTCCTTTTGCTTTTTAATTAATTAACTATTTTTCTTCCACTGGTTTAATGGAACCATTCCATTGATCAACACTAGCAATTAAGCACATGACACCAGCGACGATATTAGCGAAGATAATTTCCACAATACCAATGAAGATTAAATCTTTTTTGGTTTCCACGCTATTCATCTTACCTAATAAGAAGACTGAGACAACCGCTCCACCTAAGAAGATGAGTAAGAACCAGTCAAACCAACCATGGAAATCGGTTCCTCTAATGGCGAAAACCCACATGAGAATAAAGACGATAATAAAAGCGATTAAATAAATAATATCGAAAATTCTGGCAATCTTTTTCATACAAAAACCTCTTACATATTTGATTTTAATATCCCCTTTTAGCCTTTGCAAGTTTAGGTTATTGTTTCCTAAAGGAATATTTAATTTCTCTTTGATATACTTGTCCTTTTCTTAATAATTTTCTATTAAGAAGATTGTCTTCTGGTTCAATTGCCACACCGCGGTGATTCTCTTTGTTGCTAGTCATCATTTTTATATTGTTTGGATAATTATCGCTATAGATTTGCACAGCCTTATAATCAGTCACTATGTCTAATATAAATCTTTGATTTTCTAATCTTATTTGCTCGCTATCCAAAAGGAAACAGTGATCATAACCAAGGCTACGATGCTTTTGTAAATAATCATCAAAGATATCCTTAACGATTAATTTCTTTTGATTAAAATCCAAACATGGTAGTACTTCTTTTAGACAAAGAGGCAACAAAGTAGTGGACTCCGTTTCCACGAATTGATGACTGGGAATAGTTAATGACAAATCTTCAATATTTTCATCACCCAAACAAAAATAAGTATGATTAGTCAACGCGATAGGAGTGTCTTCTTTCGCTACCGCTTTTAACGTTAAAAAAAGTTTACTTCCATCTAACTTATATATAATTTCATATTCAATATTTTTTTTATTTAAAGAAAAAACCACTGCATTTCCCTCTTCTTTTACTTTAAAAAGGCGATAAGAAACGCCATCTTTTCCCGAATGCAAAGAATTATTACCTTCATTTTTATCGAAATAATAGACGTGATTCTCTATTGTTATTTGTCCATCTTTTATTCTATTCGCGATAGGTCCAATGGTCTTTCCATAATAGCTTTTTGGCTTGATAAATGAATCACAATCAACAGGAGTTAACACCATCTTTTCATTATGAAAAACGATTTGATAAATAGAAGCTCCAAAGGGAGATAATATAACTTCTAATTCTTCGTTTTTTAGAGTAATAAAAGGATTTTTCATAGCAATATTATGTCATTAATGTGTGCTAGGGAGGAGAAAAAAGTATTTTTCTGTTTTTTATACGTGTGTATAATGAGAGTGTATACATACCGCGAGGTACTTTATTATGAAATTAAAAAGTAAGTTTTTGGTTGCCGGAATCTCCACTTTTATGTTGGGAACATTCTTCCTTCCTTTAGCCCGCAATCAAAAGACACAAATAGAGCCTGATAACCTTGAATATGAGCAACCTCTAGTGGTTTCTTACGATCATCCTGATGATGTTTATAACGCTCACCAAGCCGCTTCTAAATGGCCAGATATTGTTAAGATTAATTATCACAACGACAATGGTGGATGTGATCAAAAAGCTTTCTATTTTTGGTTTTCTGGTGTCAATGGTAAACAATACGCTCCTGATCTCGTTTCTGATGACAAAAAAGATATGTCTATAACCGTCGATTTTTCTACAGAAACATTTAAAGCCGGTTATCATAACAAGATGTATATGATTGTCAAAGGCTCCACTCTCAATGACTGGAGTGATAAAACCGATGACACACCTATCGATTATTCGCAATTCACTATAGAAAATGATGGCTCGATGTCCATTTGGGCCATCCCAGGCGAAGGTAGTGCTTTGGAATTATATGACACCAAAGAAGAAACTAAGATGGATAAAATCTTGACCGCTACCTTTAAAAACGATTGGAAGACTATCTTAGTCAAATCAACCATCGCTCCTACTTCTTATAAAGTTTATGCATTAACTGGCAGTTACTATGCTTTAAACAATCGTGAAAAAGAAGCTTTCAAAGAAAGATACCTCATCAAAACCGGCAATAATCCCGAATGTCAAAATGTCGAATATAACAAAGCTATCGTCAAAAGTTTCTCTATTCCTTTAAATTTTACCGTCAAAATCAATGTTCAATATCAAGTAACGGCTTATTTCTCCACTAAGCCAGAAAAAGAACAAACTAAGTTTGTCGCTTCTGACGCTTTATATGAAACAAAAAGATTTGAAGACTATTATAACTATAATGGTAATGATTTAGGCGTTACCTATACACCTAGCGCAACCACCTTTAAGGTTTGGGCTCCTACCGCTACAAGAATGAGATTATGTTTATATGATTCTGGTAGTTCATCTGATTACGATGGTGGTAGTGATGACTATCGTGGATATAACATGGTCTATCAACCTGGTGGTATTTGGCAAGTTACCATTGATAAGCAAAATCTCAATGGCAGATATTATAACTACACTGTTTATAATTCATTAGGTACCAATACAGTTGTTGATCCCTACGCTCATGCCTGTGGTATTAACGGGGAAAGAGGCATGGTTTTAAACTTTGCCAGCACTAATCCGACCGATTGGGACAAAGTGGGCGAGGCTCTTGGCACTTTAAATTCTCCTAACGAATTAACTATTTATGAATCTCATATAAGAGATTTAACTATGGATGAAACCTGGCAAGGTACTAATAAACGCGGTACTTTCTTAGCTTATATTGAACCAGGCACCACCTATTCTGATGGTACTACAACAGTGACAACTGGTTTTGACCATCTCGTTGAAATGGGCGTTAATGCTGTTCAATTAACCCCTGTCTTTGATCATGACGATGATGAAACCGACAAAGGTATGCATTATAACTGGGGTTATAATCCTTTGAATTATAACTGCGTTGAAGGTGGTTACAGCACCAATCCTTATGATGGCAAAGTCCGTATCAGCGAATTTAAACAATTAGTTAAAGCTCTCGCTAATAATGGTAATCACACCAGAACCATCATGGATGTGGTTTATAACCACGTTAGCAGTGCGCCTGCTAGTAATTTTAATAAACTAATGCCGAAATATTATTTCCGCCTTACCGAAGAAGGCTTCTACTATAACGGCAGTGGATGTGGTAACGAAGTTAAAACTGAAGCACCTATGATGCGTAAATTCATCGTTGATTCCCTTTGCTGGTGGGCTTCTGAATATAAAATCAAAGGCTTCCGTTTTGACCTTATGGGCTTAATTGATTGGAAGACCTTAGATTTAGCAAGAACGGAATTATATAAAATTGACCCCTCTATCTATTTATATGGTGAAGGGTGGACCGGTGATAGTAGTGAATCTGGTCACGTCAATGAAGCCTATTATGGTACATGGGGCAGTAACACTTGGACTGTCTATAATAAATTACCAACCGTTTCTGGAAAATGTATCGTTGGTGCTTTTAACGATCGTGGGAGAAACAGCCTCAAAGGTGAAAATGATTATGATAAGCAAGATAAATATTGGGGTTTCATCAACCAAGATTCCGACCATGTCGGTGATAAGAGCTACGCTATTGCTGATATGTTAGCTGGCTATCACGATAGTGGTGACAACAAATGGATGGATCCTTATCAAAGCATTTCGTATGCTTCTTGTCATGATAATTTCACGCTATTCGACCAAATGATGGTCACCACAGGTGTTTTAAGTGACGACCATCCCGGAAGCACGATGGCTGCCGTTTCCGCCATTGAATGCACGATATTAATGAGTAATGGTGTGGCTTTCATCCAAGGCGGTGAAGAATTATTCCGTCATAAAGCCATCACAGAAGAAGATGACTTAGAAGTGGCGAGACCAAGTGATTATATCACTTTCGGAAATCAAAAAATCTCTCACAATTCCTACAATTTAAGCGATGACGTCAACGCTTTTAGATGGGACCGCAAAATCTCCGTGGATGGTGTCAAATCTTCTGGCTACGTCGAAGCTATTGAAAAAGCCATCGCTACTCGTAAACAAATGGCAAAATATAGCAAAGCGCAACTAGCGAGTGCTTCCCCATTTGCTAGCAGTTCCCCATTTAACATTTGGAACCGCGCAAATAAATCAACCACATTAGGTATGAAAAATGGTGATTATTTCTTCTTTATCGCTGGCTGCAATAGCGATTTTATTCCTTTCGCTGCTATTAACTCGATGAATTACAATAATCCCACTTTCTGTTCCAATGTTTATTACCAAGATGGTGTGAAGAAATATGGTTATTCTTATCATCTTTCCGATAACGAAGAGATGAATAATGGTACCGTTACCCTTGGTTGGTATACTTGTGTGTGCTTTTTAGCACAATAAAGGAGTTTGATTATGAAAAATATTGTCAAAGCTTTTGTTTTAACCGGATTAATACTCGCTTTTGCCTCTTGTCAAAAGAAAGAAAATCAAGATTCCTCCCCCTCTATTCCTTTATACGAAGATGAAGTGACAGTGAATTTCTATCCTGATTTCACCAGCACTTTATCTACGGATATCTTTTATACTGTCACTCTTAATAATGGTGATTTGCTCCCTGTGCCTCCTGGTACACCGGCACAAAAATTCCCTGAATTACCTGTTTTTAAAGGTTGGAGTGATAAAGAAGTTATCGATGATTTAAACGATTTATGGGACTTTAAAAAAGATAAATTACAAAGCCCAACCCAAATATTTAATATGTATGGTATTTGGATGGCAGAAGGAGAATAAAAATGAATAAAAAAATCGTCTTTCCAATTTTGCTCACGATTGTGAGTATGGGATTAGCGGGTTGTACTTCCACTCCCAAAGAAGAAGAATCTTCTTCTAGCTCCCAATCTTCCCAACCTCCCATTGCTAACGATTCGGGTTTACCGACTACTATTTCGTATTTAGATGAACCCGCGGTCGCCATCCATTATCAAAGAACCAGTGGCTCTTATAAAGACTGGGGCTTATGGATGTGGAGCGAAGGTCTCGATGGTGCGGAATACACCTTTAACTACGCTGATGATTATGGTGTTATCGCCTATTATCCAATGTCTCTTTTCGGTAATCCTTCTAGTTTAGGCTTTATCGTTAAAGAACTATTCTCTGTCGCTGGTGATGGAGTATGGGCTAAAGACTATGGTAGTGATCGTTTCTTAGACTTTGATGTTTTAAAACAAGATGAACATCAAACCTATAATTGCTATATCGTCCAAAAGAAAGGCTCCGTGTATGTCGATGCGGAAAGAAAGAACGTCATGGACGCCGTTTCACTTTGTGAATTCACCAACAATACCACCATTAAAGTGGTTGGTAATAAGGCCATGAAAGAAGCTAAAGTCTATAAAAATGGTGAAGAAGTCGCTCTTTCTAGTAGTAGTGGCACAAAAGAAAAACTCCTCGTCCTTTCTACTCCTGCATCTATCGAAGATGCTTATCGCGTGACCATCACCTTTGAAGACGATGTTTCCGTAGAAAAGAAAGTTTCTGTGAGAAAGCTTTATAACGCCGCTTTCGATAGCCAATATAATTACGATGGACCATTAGGTGTTGAAGTGGGTGAAAGTCAAACCACCTTCCGTGTTTGGTCACCTATTTCTTCTCGTATCGTTTTAAGAATATATGAAAATGGCACACCCACAAGTGTGGATGCCACAAAAGGTAACGATACCTATCAAGAAACCGAAATGGTAAAAGGCGAAAAAGGTGTCTTCTCTGTCTCTTTAAATGGTCAATTATACGGCAAATATTACACCTTTGTGGTCTACAACTCCTATAACCCCAATGGCACAGAAATCGTCGACCCCTATGCTTTATCCGCTGGTGTCAATGGCTTAAGAGGTATGATTGTTAATTTTGATGATGAAAAAGCCAAACCTACTGGCTGGGATTCTTTAGAATATCTCACCTATGACCCCAAAGAATTAACCGTTTATGAAACCCATGTCGCCGATGTCACTTCTAGTGAATCTTGGACCGGTAGTGAAGATAACCGTTATAAATATGGTGGTTTATATGAAACCGGTACTACCTTTACAAAAGATGGTAAAACTGTCAAAACTGGTTTTGATCACATCAAAGAATTAGGCGTTAATGCTGTCCAACTCATTCCTATCTTTGATCAAGCTAATAAAGAAACCGAACAAGTGTTCAACTGGGGCTATAATCCTCTTAATTATAATGTTTTAGAAGGTATTTATTCCGCTGATCCATATGATGGCTATGCCCGTATTAAAGAATTTAGACAATTAGTCCAATCCTATAATCAAGAAGAGATTTCTATCATCATGGACGTCGTTTATAACCACGTTAGTGGCTTAACCGGATGCAATTTCGATGTCTTAATGCCTGGCTATTATTTCCGTTATGATAACAACACCGGAAGTCCATCTAATGGTAGTGGTTGTGGTAATGAAACCGCTTCTGATAAATTCATGTTCAAGAAATTCATGATTGATTCCACCAAATTCTGGACTGAAACCTATAAATTAGGTGGTTTCCGTTTCGACTTAATGGGATTACATGATATTACCTGTATGAACGAATTAGCCGCTGCTGTTCACGAAATCAACCCCCATGCCGCTATTTATGGTGAACCATGGGCTGGTGGCACTAGTGCTTTACCTCCTGAATTTAAATCCGCTGCCCAAGCTAATGCCCAATATTACGAAGGCTATGGTCAGTTTAATGACCATTTCCGCGATGGTATGATTGCGGGTGGTATGTCCACCAATGGTAATAAAGCTTGGATTACCCAAGAAGCTTATAGCGTCAATCCGGCTAAAGTTTTAGAAGGCATGAAAGGTATCACCGGTTCCGCTACTGATGATCCCAATAAGAGTGTCACCTATGTCACCTGTCACGATAATTTCACTTTACACGATAGAGCCTATGTCGCTGGTATTTATAACGAAGATACCATTGCTAAGATGAATGTCTTAGCGAACTCCGTTGTCTTCTCTTCACAAGGTATCACCTTTATGCAAGCCGGTGAAGAAATGCTCAGAACCAAAGTGGTGTATGACACCGATGGTAATCCCATGCACGTCAAAGACGCTAATGGTAACGATACTGACATCTTAGAAGTATCTGGTAACTCTTATTCTTCTAGCTATAAGACTAACGAATTAGATTACTCCCACAAAATCGATCATCCTGACATGTTTGTTTCTTATCAAAAGATGATTGCTTTTAAGCAAAATTTACAAAGCTTACATCTCAACAAGGAACAAATTTCCGGTACTTATAGCGTCTCTTCTACTAATATTGTGGAAGGCAATAAATATGGTTCTGTCATCACCGCAGTCATTAAAGAAGGCACATCCATTTATTATTGTTACTTCGCTAATGGTTCTACTGACGAAAACTATGAAGTAACCATCCCAGAAGGAGCTAATATCTATCACGATTCCTTAGGTTTAGATGTGCAAGCGGGAACAACTGTGAAACTCCACAAATTCGAAGTTCTCATTTATGAGAAATAAGGAAAAAATAATAATGATTAAGCGCACGCGTATGTGCGCTTTTGTTTTACAAAAGATATTGACACTTTTTAAAAAAGTTACAATAATATGTATGAAAATATTTTTAGGAGGAAAATTCATGAAAAAATTATTTTCAGTCGCTTTCGGTATTGCACTAGTTTTAGGCTTAGCCGCTTGCACCAATGCTCAAGGTGGTGGCGAAAAATATAGCGACAAAGTCCTTGCTAACGCTGAACAAACCTACCACGCTGCTGGCGCATGGGGTGATTGGGAAGCCAAAGAAAGCAATAAGATGGAAGCCACATCTGTTGCCGAAGTCGCCAAATTAGACAAAGGTGCTGCTGATCTTTTAACCAAAAAGAACGTTAACTATTTGTACAAGATCGGTGGTCTCGAAATCGGCCAAAAGAATGGTGGAGAAACCGTCAAATTTAAGAAAGATGGCAAAATTTGGACCGCCAATAGTAGTTACACCATCAAATGTATCCGTGCTAACTATGAAGAAGAAGATCAAAAATTCACAGCTGATCAATGGATTCCTGATCCACACACTGCTCAAGCAGAAGCTTTAAATGGCAATGTCTTCTTCCCAACCTATCAAGAAGCCGCTGATGAAGATGGCTTTGAATGGTCTCAAAACCCAGTCGTTACTGGTGGTGCTGGAACCTACACATTAATCGTCGCCGAATATAAAGGCGTCACAACTGGTCCTGGCTACGGCTTTGCTTTAGTTAGAACAGAAGCCAAAGAATCCGAATATGAATATGCTGAATACGTCGAACCAACTGGTGATTATGTTGTCGAAAAAGTCGGCTTAATCGGTAAATATGGCACACACAATTGGGACAACGATGAATTATTCACCGCTGGTGCCAATAACACTTACACCCTCAATGGAGTTCAATTAGCTGCTAATGATGAAATCAAAGTCAGATTAAATGAATCTTGGGATAAAGCCTTTGGTGCTGAAGCCTTAGATGCTGCCTCTGCTTCCTTCTCTAGCGCAACCTCTGGTAATATGGTTGTCGCCGCTGCTGGTACTTACAATTTCCAAATCGTCCTTACCATTAGTGGTCAAGACGTCTCTGGTGTTATTACAGTTACCGCTGCTTAATAATTACTAAAATTATAAAAACGTCACTTCGGTGGCGTTTTTTTGTGGAAGATTTACGAATATTATATATAATATAATAGTCAGGTATACATTATGAAAAATAAACTTTTAACTATTTCGTTAACCACCATAGCTCTTTTACTAGTGGGTTGTAAAAACAATACCAATTCTTCTAGTAATAGAGTCGTTCCGGAATTCGATGATTTCTCCGATTCTTATGTTGATGCTTTGCCCGCCAATCATGAAGATGGCATTATTTTCCAAGCATTTTGCTGGTCTTTTAATGATATTAAAGCCAATCTTCCCGCTTTCGCGGATGCCGGCTTCAAAGTCATCCAAACATCACCCGTCCAACAGCCTAAAGGTGGCGGAGGCTCTTGGTGGAGCTATTACCAACCCCTTTCTTTCTCGATTGCCGATAATTCGCAATTAGGAACCAAAGAAGAATTAAGAGAATTATGTGAAGAAGCTGGTAATTATCATATTTCTATTATTTGCGATATCGTTTTTAACCATTTAGCCAATATATCTGATGATGATTTAGAAAGTGATGGCACACCTAAGGTTTCTCCTAATGTCGAAGCTTATGAACCAGAAATATACCAGAATAGAAACGCTGACGTGACCGGTATCGGCGTCACTTTCCATCACGAACCTAATGCAAGTGGAAGTGGAGCGGAAACACAAGTCTATTCTTTTGGCGCTCTTCCTGATTTAAATACCGGAAATGCCTTTGTGCAAAGCCGTTGTCTTTCTTTATTAAAAGAATGTATTGATGTCGGTGTCGATGGTTTCCGTTTTGATGCCGCTAAACATATTGAAACACCTGATGATCCTGATCATGCGAGTAACTTCTGGCCTAATACTTTAGGAGTGGCCAAAGAATATTACAAAACCAAAACCGGAAAAGATTTATTAGCCTATGGCGAAATCTTAGGTAAACCGCTCAATAGAAGTGTTGAAGCATATACAAAGTATATGAAAGTCACCGAAGGCTCTTATACTAGCAATGTTTATAGTGCGATGGCCGGTAAAAAAGCGGAAAAGATTCCTTCCTTAAATTATGGCCAATCCACTGATGCTTCTAATATCGTTTCTTGGATTGAATCTCATGATGATTTTACTGCTGCTTCTGGTTTAGATTCTGGCTCACCTATTAGCGAAAAGAAAATCGATCGTGTATGGGGCGCTTTAGCGGCGAGAAAAGATGTCACTCCGATGTTTTTAGGAAGACCCGCTTTAGCGGATGAAAAGAAACCACAAAGTGTCAATATTGCCCAAATTGGCTCATATCATTTTGAAGATGAACATATCGCTACCATCAATCGTTTCCACAATCGCTTTGTGGGAGCTAATGAATATGTCTATGGCAACGCTAATATCGCCGTCTTTGAAAGATATAGCGATACCGATTGTGGGGCTATTGCGGAAAATTATGATTTAAAGAGTCTTAAACAAACCGTGCCTTTTTCTCATCTAGAAGACGGCAATTATTACGATACCATTACCGGCAACAAAGTAGTGGTCTATCAAGGGGAAGCGGAGATTGAATTTGACGCTATCGGTGTATGTGCTTTAACCAAGAAACACGTCGTGGCACGTCCATCTATTTCTTTCGTAGAAAGAAGTGGTGTCTATGCCGGTAGTAAAAAGGTCTCCTTTAGTGTGACTAATGCCAGCGAATCTTATTATCAAATCGATGGCGGTCAAAAGGTGAATTTCCAAGGTGAAACCGAAGCTACTTTGCCATCGCAAGGTGGACAAAATCATACTTTAACTATCACTGCGAAAAATGGTGATTATGTCGTCACTAGAACAGGCTCATATCAATGCGTTGATCTCATCCCTGGCTATTTTAACGTGATTAACTTTAACACCTCTTATTTCGCGGATTATGACGTTTATATTTGGCACTGGGAACCCGGAGCTTGGGATAAAGTGGATGCCTCATCTATGCAAGATGGCGTTTTGCTCATCAATGTCAACTCCTCTTGGACTGGCTTCTTATTTGCCTTGTTCCAAAAAGGTTATGTTCCCACTGATAGTAAGGCCTTTACCGACAGCCATTTCGTCAAACAAACCAGCGATATAAATATCAAGGATGGCTATTATGACGCCAGCAAATTCTAATAATATTCAACATAATCGTATCGTTACCAAAAGACCCATTAAATTCATCATCGCTTTAGCGGTGGTGTTTACGGTTTCTTTAGCGGTTCTCCTCTATTTCGTCATCGGATGGAGAGAAAATTTTATCGTGACTATTGCCGTTATTGGTATGTGTGGCTTATTCGTTCTTTTATCCGCTTTTATGTTGCTATATGTTTCCTTAACTTATGTGGAAATCAAGAATAATAAAATATGCGCCCATCATATCTTTTATAAAAAAACATTACCTCTAAAAAAGATGGATTATTACCTCTCTAAAGATGGTGTTTATGAAATATATTGTGACGAAAGACTCTTCTGTTCTTTCGACATGAATGACCCTTCTTCCGGTCGCATTATCGAATTATTAGAGAAACACGGAGTAAAATATCGTCTAAAAAAATAAAAAAGTGTGTTTTTTCTTTTAAGAAAAGTTTAAAATAATATTGAACGTTTAAAAATATTAATTAATTTGAGCTCAGGAGGTTTTTTATGGCTAGCTTAAAATTAAGTCATATTTACAAAGTCTATGAGAATGGTCATAAGGCAGTAAATGATTTTAATATTGATATTGAAGATAAGGAATTTATCGTCTTCGTCGGTCCTTCTGGATGTGGTAAATCCACAACTTTAAGAATGATTGCCGGCTTAGAAGATATCACCGCTGGTGACTTATTCATCGGTGATACTTTGGTGAACGATATGGAACCAAAAGATAGAGATATCGCGATGGTGTTCCAATCCTACGCTTTGTATCCCCATATGACCGTTTATGAAAATATGGCATTTGGTTTAAAGAATCGTCATTTACCAGAAGCCGAAATTAAACAAAAAGTTCTCGAAGCGGCAAAGATGCTCGATATCGAAGACTATCTCGATAGAAAACCAAAAGCGATGTCCGGTGGTCAAAGACAACGTGTCGCCTTAGGTAGAGCCCTTGTTCGTGATCCAAAGGTCTTCTTATTAGACGAACCATTATCCAACTTGGATGCTAAACTCCGTGCTCAAATGAGAACCGAGATTACTAAATTACATAAAAAATTAGCAACCACCTTCATCTACGTTACCCATGACCAAGTGGAAGCTATGACAATGGGTACCAGAATCGTCGTTATGAAACTCGGCTATGTCCAACAAATCGACACCCCAATGAATTTATATAACAAACCATATAATAAATTCGTCGCCGGTTTCATCGGCACCCCACAAATGAACTTCTTTGATGTCACATTAGATAGAAAAGGTGACGAAGTAGAAGTCTCCTTCGTCGAAGGATCCAAGATCAAATTATCCTATGATTTATTAAGTAAAATTCATGATAATTATCTCCATGGAGATAAGAAAGTTATCTTTGGTCTCCGTCCGGAACACTTCGAAGTCAGCAAGAAACCTACTGGCTTAATCGCTACCATTACCGCTGTTGAACACTTAGGTAATGAATGCATTATCTATGGTGATTTAGGAAAGAATGATGAAGAATTCACCATGGCAGAAACTGGCCGTGCTGTTATCGTTAAGACCGTGGAAGGCGAACCATACAATGTTGGCGATGTCATTAACTTAGCGGTCATGCCGGAAAAAGTCCACTTATTCGATGGCGAAACCGAAGTTACATTAATGCAAGATATTCCTGATTTCTCTCGTTTCGAAGGCGAAATCAAGAATGGCGAATTAGCTATCTTTGGTGGCAAAGAAAAATTACCTCCATATTTAGCCGAAAAATTACCACAAGAAGGCAAAGTGGGCGTGGAAATTCCTCCTGCCGCTATTGTCCCTGGCAAAGATTACACTTTGAAAGTCCATGATGTCGAAGTCATTGGTGAACAAAGATTGGCTTCATTAGAAGTCGGCGATCGTTTCTTATTTGCTTTCGTTGATGAAAAAGTCAAAGCCGGTGATAAATATGGCTTCTCCTTACTCAAAGACAAATTACAATTTGTCGATGGTGAAGGACAACTCTTATTAGAACCAGTCCATGAAGAAGTTAGTTTCGATGGCAGATTCAGTAAAGAAGAAAGAAAAGAAAACCGCGAAAGAGTTCTCCATTTCTTCTACGACATCAATGGTGTCAAATTCGAAGCTCCTGTCGCTAATGGATATAAGATGAACGCTGTCGAAGGCAATGCCTGCTATAAAAACATTTATAGATATGTCTTAAATAGAGATGAATTAACCATTGCCGAAAATGGTGTCCCTGGCAAAGTCGTCAAAGTCTTAGACTATGGCAACAAGCTTTATGCTCTCGTTGATTTTAATGGCCAAGAAGTTCTCATCAATAATGATGGTGGTTTAGAAGAAGGCAATGAAGTCAAAGTGGCTCTCAACGCGGAAAAAGTCGGTGTCTTCTCTATCGATATCGACATGAAGATTTGTTAATCGATTACCTTATTTAAATATCGCCATCTAACGTTGCAATTAGGTGGCGTTTATTTTATTATTAAAATAATATGCAAACATTTGAAGAAAAAGGTCGTCAAAAATATAACATGCCAGAAGTGGTTTTTGCCCCTAACAGCAAGCCTCCTTTTTTCTTGCGCATCATCGCTACGCTTATTGATACCGCTCTCATGATTATGACGGCTTTTGGTCTCCATGCCTTAATCGTTATTAGTCCAATGTACAATCCCATTCGTGCTTATGAATCTGATTTATATCAAATTCAAGATCGCTATGCTTTAAAAACAGGTTATGCGGAAAAAGTTGTTTTAACTGACGAAAACAAAGATCAATATACTTCTTATATTGTTTATACCGAAGAAGATAATACTCAATACGTCGTTGTTCCGGTAGAAAATCCCAGTGAAGAAGTAGTGGCGGAATACAAAAAAGAAGTGACGGGAGATTCCGCTTATGGGGATATTTCCTTTAAATATTCTCTCGCCGGTTTTGGCTATGTTTGTTTAGGCGGTTTTCTTTCTGAACTTATCTTCTTATTAATTATTCCATTAATTAATAAAAGACGTGCGACTATCGGACAATTATTAGCTGGTTTACAAGTCATCAGTGTTCGTTACCAAGATCGAGCCATGTGGTATCAATTAGTAGGTCGCTTGGCTTTCGTTTATCTTATTGAAAGTGTTTTACTATATCTTTTAATCAACTACTGGATTATGTTAGTAATGCCCATCCTCGTTATTGTTTTTGCAGCAATCAACAGAAAAACAAATCGCGCTTTGCAAGATATCATTTCTGGTACACAAATTATTCATAAAAAATCTTTTACACCTTTACTTCCTGATGAAGATTTAGAAGAAGAAAAAGAAGAAAAACCCCTTCAAAACCCCGCTGAAAAGGAAATAAAAGAAGAAGAAAAAGTGGTGGAAGAAAAAACTGATGAACCAGAAAAAGAAAAATAATCAATAAAAAAATAAAGTCGTGTGCGTGTGCATGCGATTTTTTTATTGAAAAGAGACCATACGAAAACTATAATAAATATGAACCTTCCTTATAGGAAGAAAATTTTATAGGAGATAATTATGAAAAAGTCTACTCACTTTCTTGCATCTCTTGTTTTAGCAGGATTAGCACTCCCTGCTATTTCTGGATGTGCGAGCAAAAACAACATCACCGTTTGGGTAGGTGAAGAATCCGTTAACTTTTATCAAAAAGTTTGTAACGAATATGTCGCCGCTCATGAAGATTTTGGTTATGCCATCGAAGTGAAGGGTGTCGACGCCGGTAGTATCGCTGGTACTATTTCTAGTGACCCCTCTTCTTGTGCTGACATTTATACTGTCGCGCATGACAACATAGGTAAACTAGTTGCTAAAAATGCTGCTAAGCCAATTACTAATGAGACATTAATTGCTCAAGTTGATTCCGACAATCCTGATGGTTTCAAAAAAGTTATCCATTATGATTACAATGAACAAAACTACTTATTTGCTGTTCCTTACATTTCTCAAGCTTTGTTCCTTTATTACAACACTGAGAAAGTAACCGCCGAACAAGTTAAAACATTCGAAGGCTTAGAAGAAGCTGCTACCGCAAATAACTGCTTTGCTGTTGATACCACTGGTGCTGATGGTTTCAATTTCTCATTTACTATTCTTGCAAGAAAAGCTTCCGATAATTCTACCACTTTAAAACTTTATGAAGGCGGCAAGAAAAACGGTTGTTGGTTCCAAGGCGATGATGAAATCGCTTCCTTAAGATGGGCCCAAAGGTATTTCGGCAATCAAAAAGATGGCCATGGTGGTCACTTCTTTGATAAAAACTGGCCAACCGATTTACAAAACGGCAGAGCTCTTGCTGTTGTCGGTGGTGCCTGGCACTATAACGCTGCTCTCGCTTCATTAGGAAGCAAATTAGGCGTTACCGTCTTACCAACCTATACATTAACAGCCGATGATGTTGAAGGCTTAACTGACGGCGTCGTCGAAGAAGGCACAGTGATGCAAGCCGGTACATTCGCCGACTGCAAAGTCTTCATGATCAACTCTCACTCCGCTGCTGAAAAGTATGTGAAGATTCAAGAATTAATTACATTCTTATCTTCTAAAGAAACCCAAAACAGATCCTTCTTAGAAGCGATGAACGTTCCTGCTTATAGCGGTGCTGATGCTTACGTTGAAAGCGTTAAAGATCAATTAGATGCCGGTATTTATAAAATGGCAAAAGCTCAACTTCAAATGGCGGAATATGGTATTCCTCAACCATTCATTAGTGGCACATTAAATACTTACTTCTACTCCTGCAAAGGACCAGAAAACTATAAAGACGTTATTTTAAAAACTGGTGGTCGTGGTGCGGATTTAGCTCACATCAGAGGTGAATTATATTCCATCCAAAACATCTGGCAACATGGTGATCCAATTGCTGAAGCCGATTGGCCAGCTACCTTACCAGCCCAAATTGACTAATTAAATTATTTATAAATTTAACTTTATAGAAAGGAGATAAGACATATGCCTGCTGTTACTGCAAATACAGGTAAAGTAGCAAAGAAAAAGAAACCCAATGTCTTTGTCCGTATTGGGACAAGCATTAAAGATTTCTTCGTTACTTTTGGCAAACGTTTTGTCGACGGCTCTATTGGTACCAAATTATCTCACTTTATCTTAGGTGCAGGTAATTTCTATCATAAGCAGTGGATAAAAGGTTCCATCTACCTCATCTTGCAAATATTATTTGTCTTATTTATGGTTTTATGTCCTGAGGTCAACCATACCCCTTATGGATATAAAGCCCTCATCAACTTAAAGTTGGCCGGTAACGAGACACAGGGATTTGATCCCGCCACCGGTAAGATGTTGCAACCTGATGATAGTAAATTATTCTTGCTCTTCGGTTTGATTACTATTGCTATTATCATCCTTTACATCATCCTCTGGTTGAGTTCTATTAAGAGCTCATACAAAGCTGATCAAGATGTGAAGAAAGGTTTAAAACCAACCACATTCGTGGAAGATTGCAAAGCCTTATTAGATTCTCGTTTCCACATCTTAATGCTTACACCAACTTGTTTGGCCGCGTTAGTGTTTAGCTTATTACCGACTATCTTTATGATTTGTATGGCCTTTAGTACATATAATGTACTAGAAATGAACGCCATTCCTACGACATTGTTCCACTGGAACGGGGTGAAAAACTTCGCTTACATGTTCACCGGGCAATCTCGTTTGGGTGCCGAAATTAAAGCTAGATTCTTCCCTGTCCTTGGTTGGACATTCATCTGGGCTATCTTAGCGACATTCTCTTGCTATTTCGGCGGTATCATTTTAGCCATCTTAATTAATAAAAAAGGTATCAAAGGAAAGAAAGTTTTCCGTACTATCTTCATCTTAACTATCGCTATTCCTCAATTTATTTCCTTATTGGCTATGAGAAATCTATTAAGTGATAATGGCCCAGTGAATCAGATGCTGATTAGCTGGGGTTGGATTAAGAGCCCAATGGCTTTCTTAGGTAACCACGTACAAGTGTCACCTTCTGATCCATATGTGGCGAAATTGATGGTCGTTTTGATTAATATGTGGCTTGGTATTCCATATACCATGTTGATGACTTCTGGTATCTTAATGAACATTCCTGCTGATTTATATGAAGCCGGACGTGTTGATGGTGCATCAAACGTGAAAATGTTCTTCAAGATCACTCTTCCATACGTCATCTTCGTCACTACCCCATATTTGATTTCTTCTTTCGTCGGAAACATCAATTCCTTTAACACGATATTCTTGTTAACCGGTGGTGGACCTTCGGTCACCACAGGTTCATTCGTCGCTGGCGAAACAGACTTATTAGTCACATGGTTATATAAATTAACCATCGATAATGGTGATTACAATACTGGTGCGGTCATTGGTA
>JAEEHE010000087.1 GCA_016280685.1 Caryophanales bacterium | reverse complement strand
TGTCTCTCTTTTAATCACGTAAAAACTCCTTAATTAAATCAGACACATATTCGATTAATTTGTCATACGCATATCTTCTTTTTGCGTAAGTTCTTAATGTGTCATATTTAACTAAGTAGTGATGCGTAATATCACTGATTATATTTTCTATCTCCCCACCTTCATAAAAACAGTTCAGTAGTGGAGAAACGATTATATCAACTACTAATTTTTCAATTGTGATTTTGTGTTCTTCTCTAATTATAGGAGCTTTGCTAGATAAAGGGGCAATTACAATTGTGTTATCGGAAAGATATCTAAATACTTCCTCTTTATTAGGATTATATAATACGTTGTTAAAACCATTGTCTCTTAATGTATAAAAGACATGATCCATATACATCTTTGGAACTTCTACGATAATGGCATTAGTGGACAACAGATGATTTAAAAACTGATTTAAAACCTCTTGCGTTTCATAAATACAAAAATCAAAAGAATAAATACTTTTTAATAGTCTAAGTACTTTTTTCGTGGGTTTAGTTAAATCGTAAGAGAACAACATAAAATTTTTAAAGACATATTTAGATTTGCTAATTCTTGCAATCTTACCTTTCTCTTCCATCTTTTTAATTTGATTATATAAAGAAGCGGATTTTTGGTTTGGGTTCGTCTTTAAAAGGTAATCCATTATTTCAGAAGTTGAATATATTTTCTCTTTTTGTAACTCCATATATATAATATATCCTATTTGGAAATGAGCCACAATAACAAATAAATGGTTATATTCCATTTTGGATAGGCATTTTAAAGCTTTTCAATTATTTAGTGAGGGATAGTCAAAACAATCTTCTTATCTTATTAAAAAATAAATAGTAGTTTGCTAAAATTATGCCTATGAATATGACAGTGAGACGTATTACTAAAGATGCAGTGATGTTAGCCCTATTATGCTTAGTAGGGATGTTCTCTGTTCCATTAGGTGCAAACATAAAAGTGTCATTACAATTATTAATTGTTTTCTTAATATGTTTAACTGCGGATACCTTTTATGATCCGATGATCATTACCGGTTTATATTTAGCCTTAGGTATGGTCGCTCCTATATATGCCGGATTCTCTGTGGGTGTCACTCCGACATTTGGTTATGTCATATCGTTTGTGGTGTTATCACCTGCTGTATATTTTTTAAATAAGATACCAAAGATACCAGCGGTAGTGCGTATGTCTATCGCTTGTGTTGGTGGTCTTATTATTTGTTATACAATCGGAACATTATTTATGATGTTCTATTTATCTTGGGATTTAGGTAAGACCTTATTAGTGTCAGTCGTTCCTTATCTCCCCTTTGATATCGCAAAAATTGTCGTCGTTATCTTAATAATGCTTATCCTTCCTCCTTCTGTTTATAAAAGAGAAGAACAAAATAAATAATCATTAATAACATATAATAAGGTTTTTATAACTATTGTTTTTAGTTTGCATAACAATTCTCATCAAAGCAAAATTTAACAAAAATTATACAAGATAGTGTATTGATATTATCAATAAAAGGGTGATACAATGACTTTGATTTTGGCATTAAAAGAGTTGATATAGGAGGTCTTATAATGCGTAGCATAGATTTAGAAAAATACGGAATTCATGGGGTTAAAGAAATCGTTTACAACCCATCATATGAATTCCTTTTTAGCGAAGAACTAAAAAAAGAATTAGAAGGCTTTGAAAAAGGTCAATTAACCGAATTAGGTGCCGTCAATGTCATGACTGGTATCTATACCGGTAGAAGTCCTAAGGACAAATTCATCGTCGTTGATGACAATAGTAAGAACACCGTGTGGTGGACCACACCTGAATATCCTAACGATAATCACCCAATGACAGAAAAGACTTGGGAATCAGTCAAACAATTAGCCAAACAAGAATTATCCAATAAGAGATTATTTGTTGTCGATGCTTATTGCGGTGCGAATAAAGATACGAGAATGGCAGCCCGTTTCATTATGGAAGTTGCCTGGCAAGCACATTTCGTTAGAAATATGTTTATCAAACCTACAGAAGAAGAATTAGAAACATTCGAACCAGACTTCATCGTCTATACCGCTTCTAAAGCAAAAGTCGAAAATTATAAAGAATTAGGCTTAAATAGTGAAACATGTGTCGCCTTTAATATTACCAGTAGAGAACAAGTCATCTTAAATACCTGGTATGGTGGAGAAATGAAAAAAGGTATGTTCTCCATGATGAACTACTATTTGCCACTTAAAGGTATCGCTAGCATGCACTGCTCCGCGAACACTGATTATAATGGTGAAAATACTGCGATCTTCTTCGGTTTAAGCGGCACTGGCAAAACAACCTTATCCACCGATCCTAAGAGATTGTTAATCGGTGATGATGAACATGGTTGGGATGACAATGGTGTCTTCAACCTCGAAGGTGGTTGTTACGCTAAAGTTATTAACTTAGATAAAGATAGCGAACCAGATATCTATAACGCAATTAGAAGAGATGCTTTATTAGAAAACGTTACAGTTGATAATAATGGCAAGATTAACTTCGCTGATAAGAGTGTCACTGAGAATACTCGTGTCAGCTATCCTATCAATCATATTGAAAAGATTGTGAAACCTATTTCTCATGGTCCTCATGCGAAGAACGTTATCTTCTTAAGCGCAGATGCTTTTGGCGTTTTACCACCAGTCAGCATCTTAACTCCTGAACAAACACAATATTACTTCTTAAGTGGTTTTACCGCCAAATTAGCGGGTACTGAAAGAGGTATTACTGAACCTACACCGACATTCTCCGCTTGTTTTGGTCAAGCATTCTTAGAACTACATCCTACTAAATATGCGGAAGAATTAGTGAAGAAGATGAAATTAAGTGGTGCGAAAGCCTACTTAGTCAATACCGGATGGAATGGTACAGGTAAACGTATCTCCATCAAAGATACACGTGGTATCATCGACGCTATCTTAGATGGCTCTATTAATAAAGCGCCCACTAAGAAGATTCCTGTCTTTGATTTTGAAGTTCCTACCGAATTACCAGGTGTTGATCCAAAGATCTTAGATCCAAGAGATACTTACGCTGATAAGAAGGTTTGGGATGATAAAGCCCAAGATTTAGCTTCTAGATTTATTAAAAACTTCCATAAATATGAATCTAACGAAGCTGGTAAAGCTTTAGTTAAAGCCGGCCCCAAAGTTAAATAATTATGGGTGTTAAAGTAGTTGAAACCGCCTTAAGAGACGGTCACCAATCTTTATTTGCTACTAGAATGACTACCGAAGAAGTCCTTTTAGCGTTAAAAGAATTAGATCAAGTCGGCTATCACGCGATTGAAATATGGGGTGGTGCGACTTTTGATAGTTGTTTAAGATTTTTAAACGAAGACCCATGGGAGAGATTAAGACTCGCTAGAAAAGTTTGTAAACATACCAAATTACAAATGTTATTTAGAGGGCAAAATATCTTAGGATATCGTCATTATGCGGACGATGTCGTGGAGAAATTCGTTGAGAAATCTATTAAGAATGGTATTGATATCATTCGTATCTTTGATGCTTTAAACGATATTAGAAATCTAGAATGTGCGGTTAAAGCCACAAAGAAATACGGTGGTGAATGCCAAATTGCTTTAAGTTATACAACTTCTCCTGTTCATACAGTTCAATATTATGTTGAACTTGCCAAAGAGATTGAGAAGATGGGTGCGGATAGTATCTGTATTAAAGATATGGCGGGTGTTCTTATGCCTATGGCGGCCTATGAATTAATATCCGCTTTAAAGAAGAATACTAAATTACCAATCGAATTACATTCTCACTGTACAGGTGGATTATGTGAGATGACATATTTAAAGGCTATTGAAGCCGGTGTTGATATCGTCGACTGCGCTTTATCACCATTAAGTGGTGGTACTAGCCAACCTTGTACCGAATCATTAAATTTCGCCTTACAAGGAACACCATATGATCCGAAATTAAATGTCGAGATGTTAAATGCCGCCGCGGCTAAGTTGGCGCCAGTAAAAGCTAAATATTTAGCTAATGGTTTATTAAATCCCAAAGTGTTATCAGTTAACGCTAATATTATTAAATATCAAGTTCCTGGTGGCATGTTATCCAATTTAATTAACCAATTAAAACAACAAGGAGCTAGTGAAAAACTCGATGAAGTTTTAAAAGAAGTTCCTAACGTGAGAAAAGATTTAGGTTATCCTCCATTAGTGACACCTTTAAGTCAAATGGTCGGTACTCAATCCGTTTTAAATGTTATTTCTGGTGAGAGATATAAGATGGTGCCTAAAGAGATTAATGATTATTTACATGGTCGATATGGTAAATCTCCCGCTCCTGTTGATGAAGAAATTCGTAAGAAGATTATCGGTGATGATAAAGTCATTACCTATCGTCCTGCGGATGATTTAAAGCCAGAATTCCAAGAATTAAAGAAACAATATAAAGGTATTGCTAAAAGCGATGAAGATGTTTTATCCATTGCCTTATTCGGTGATGTCGCGATCAAATTCTTAGAGAGAAGAAATGATGAGGCTAAACCAACCACAATTCATGTTGAGGTGTAATTATGGTTTTTGCAGTTTGGGAAAATTGGGAAAAAATCGGTGTTGCTGATTCTCTATTAGTAGCCCTTATCGCTATTGTTATTGTCTTTCTTGTTTTATCTATCATCATCTTTATTACTTATCTATTCCAAAAAGGAATTGAAGTAGTAGAGAAGAAGACCAAGATTTTGCCAAGAAAAGAAAATGAAATATTAAATAACGATGAAGACGCGGTTGTTGCGACTTTAGTCGCTACAATTGAATTTTATAAAGAGACTGGTAAAGACGCCAAAGTGATATCTATTAAAAGAATCGAGGATTAGTTATGAAAGTTTATAAAATTAAAGTGAACGGTAAATCTTATCGCGTGGAATTAGAAGCGATTGAAGAAACCGCAAGTGCGCCTATTAAGGAAGAGAAAAAGGTCGAAGAAAAGAAAGCCGCTCCTACTGGTGAAGGTCAAGCGGTTAATTCCCCGATTCAAGGTACAGTCACCAATGTGAAAGTCAAAGTCGGAGATAAAGTGAAAAAAGGCGATGTCTTATTAATTATCGAAGCGATGAAATTAGAGAACGAAGTTCCTTCTCCATTTGATGGTGAAGTGAGTGAAATTCTCGTTACAAAAGGTCAAAATGTTGCTTCTAAAGAAGCTGTTGTCATTATCAAATAGGTGAATTAAGATGCAACAATTTTGGGATACGATAGTCGAGTTCTTTAGAAACTCCGGTATCGCCGGATTCTTTAACGATGGTGGTTGGAAAAACCTCATCATGATCGCGGTGGCCTGTGTGCTTTTATTTCTCGCTATTAAAAAGAAATTCGAACCTTATTTATTATTACCAATCGCTTTTGGTATGTTATTAGTTAACTTCCCATTTGTTCCTAAAGAAATATTCTTAAAAGGAGAAGATGGGAGTTATTCTGGTATCTTCGGATATCTATATTATGGAGTTAAATGGGGTATATATCCCTGCTTAATCTTCTTATGTATCGGTGCGACTACTGACTTCGGTCCATTAATCGCTAATAAGAAGACGATGTTATTAGGCGCTGCCGCTCAATTAGGTATATTCATTACCTTTATCGGTGCGATTGCTATCGGTAAAAACGGCTTAGGCTGGACCGAATTTGACGCTCGTATTGCTAGCGCTATCGGTATTATCGGTGGTGCGGATGGCCCAACCGCTATCTTAGTGACATCTAAATTAGCACCGGAATATTTATCTTCTATCGCTATCGTGGCGTATTCTTATATGGCTTTAGTGCCGATTATCCAACCTCCGATTATTAGATTATTAACCACGAAGAAAGAAAGACAAATTAAGATGGAAACTCCGAGAGAAGTTTCTAAGACGGAAAAGATAATGTTTCCCATTATCGTTACAGCGATTACCACTTTAATCGTTCCTAGTGCCGCTCCATTAATCGGTTGCTTAATGCTCGGTAATTTAATTAAAGAAAGTGGTGTAGTACCAAAGATTACTGAAACATTAGCTAAGACCTTAATGTATATTGTCACCATTTTATTAGGTATCTGTGTCGGTTGTACTGCTGATGCTGGAACATTCTTAACTCTTGATACCATCTTAATCTTCGTATTAGGTATTATCGCCTTCTCATTCGCTACGGCATCTGGTGTACTTGGTGGCAAAATAATGTGCTTAGTCACTAGAGGTAAAGTCAATCCGATGATTGGCGCCGCTGGTGTCTCTGCTGTTCCTATGGCCGCTAGAGTGGTCCATAAAGAAGGATTAAGAGAAGATCCATCTAACTTCTTATTGATGCATGCGATGGGACCTAATGTGGCAGGTGTGATTGGTTCTGCTGTTGCCGCTGGTGTATTACTACTCTTATTCGCATAATAATTCTTATGATTATATAGCCCGGTAATCCGGGCTTTTATTATATAATAGTGCTATGAAAGTTATTCATTTCTCTTCTATTGATTCGACGAATAAATACGCTAAAGAGAATTATCAATCTTTAGATAATTTAACTTTTATTTCCACTGATTATCAAAGTGAGGGTAAAGGAAGAGGCAATCATAATTGGATGGCTAATAAAGGAGAGAATGGTTTATTCTCTATATTTATTAATGATTCATCAATTATTAATCAATATGAGTTATTACCTTTTATGGTTCCTTATTTAATTGGCAGTTATATAGAAGATAACTATAAGTTAGATGTCTCTATCAAATGGCCTAACGATATCTATGTTAATAACAAGAAAGTATGTGGGATATTGTTAGAGAGTAGAATACCTGAATATATTGTTATCGGTATCGGTATTAATGTTAATCAAAAGATTTTTAATGGTGATTATGCCCATCTTCCGAGTTCTTTATCTTTAGAATTAGGTAGAGATATTGATTTATCGACGTTTTTAGACACTTTATTCGATTATCTATATAGAAAGTTGTCTTCTCTTA
>JAEEHE010000086.1 GCA_016280685.1 Caryophanales bacterium | reverse complement strand
TTTTTCGGATCTAATTCTAATACATGTGCGAATGTCGCATACGCAGTTTGTGGGTTACCGACATTCTTTAAGAAATAATAACCACGTCTTAAATATTTTGAGAGAACTCTCTCATAATTTTGCACCGCCATCTTTGGCTTATAGGCTTTGCCACAATGTGGGCAATAGCAGATTTTCGCATCGGTGTTGACATCAAAAATGCGGCGAGTCTCGTCGTGTTTATTACATTTTGTGCAGTAACCTTTTTTAATACTCATCTCTTTTGGATATCTCTTTCAATACGCTCTGCGATTTTTTGACATTTCTTATAAATGGTTGATGGTCTTTCTTTCGTGTAGAATTTACCATTCATATATAATATTTTGCCATTAATCATCGTCATTTTAATATTTTCTTTTGAACCGCTATAAACGATATTGGTAATCAGATTATTTAATGGTTGCATATTAGGACGGGATAAATCGATTTCAATAATATCGGCTTTCTTCCCTACTTCTAATATATCACAATCATTTAAGCCCATGGCTTTCGCACCATTAACGGTCGCCATCTTTAAGACTTCAAAAGCGGGAACGGATTTCGGATCCTTATTGGTGACTTTTTGTAAAGCATAGACTAACGTCATCTCTTTAAACATATCTAAAGAATTGTTGCTAGCGGGACCATCTGTACCAATGGCCACATTTAATCCTCTTTCTAAATATTTAGAAATGGGAGCGATACCACTCGCTAATTTGGTGTTGCTTCCTGGGCAAGTCACAATTGTGCAATTGTGTCTTTTAAAGATTTCAATATCGTCATCGGAGAAGAAACAGCAGTGATAACCACCACCACCATAATCATAAGCCCCCATCTTTTCAAAGAAAGCCACTGGTGTCATCCCTCTTTTATTGATGCAATCATCAACTTCTTTTTGGGTCTCGCATATATGTGTATAGAATGGAGCTTTTAAGATATGAAGAGCTTCGGATATCTTTTCAATCTCTTGCGGCGCTAAAGTGTATTCCGCATGAACACCGATACAATATTTCACCAAACCATCTCTATCATTTAAATCATGATAGAGTTTGAGAAGATTGTCTAAGCTAGTATCTTTGTTATAAGTTCCTAATAAGACAATTCTCATCCCCATCTCTTCCGCAGCCTTCGCACTTTGAAGAGGGAGATAATATTGATCAAAACAAGCGGTGATACCACTGGTCAAATATTCTAAGAAAGCGATTTTCGCTAATTCATAAATATCTTTGGGTTTTAATAATTCTTCTCTAGGAAGGACAGTACCGAATAACCAATCTTGTAAGGATTCATCATCCGCTTTACTTCTTAAAAAAGTCATCGCACTATGCGTATGAGCGTTCTTAAAACCAGGCATAATGATATTTCCATGACAATCATGGATAATATCAAAAGGTTCATAAGAAGCATAATTATCACCGATATAAATGATTCTGTCATCTTGGATAACTAAAGAAGAGAAGATTATTTCTTCTTTATCCATTTTTAGAATTCTCGCGTTTTTCAATAATGTTTTCATCGTTCATTTATTATAAATGATAGACAGAGATTATCAAAACCATTTATGATTAAAATTAGAAAAGTATTTAATTTTATAATTAACAATTGTACACATTTATAAGATAATTATATTAATTATAGGCAATAACAGTTTATGAAAGTCGCAGTATTAAAACACACAAGAAAAAAAGTTATCTGGCCATGGGCGGTTTTAATCACCCTCTTATTAGTGGTCGCTATCCCCGTCGGATTAGTTTATGGACTATTCTTTGATGACTCCACCAAAGAAGTCACTCTTCAAGAAGGACAAACCGGTCAATCCATCGGTAATCGAGTGGTTGTTGATTCCTTAGACCCTGCTCCAGAAGAACACCACATTCACGCAGTGGTTACCGAGAACGATGTCGATAACTTAATCCATTATGGATTAGAAGAATCTCATTTCTCTTCCAAAATCGTGAAAAAAGCTTATGTGAGAGTCGATAAGAATCGTTATAAATTCTATGCTGATATCGATTTAACATATTTCAAAACTCGTATTAGATTCGACACTATCTTATCCGAAAGCGGAGAGAACTTTATCTTCTCTATTCAAGAAATAACCATCGGCCGTGTCGGTGGATTTAAGAAGATTTCCGAATCCGTCGCTGCTGCTTTCATCAATGAAAATAGCATTAATAACTTCATCGCTAAAACTGGTCTCTCTATGAAATATGAAGAGAAACAAACTAGATTTGTTTATAAGAAAGTTGATGTCGTTGACGACATGAACAATCTTATCAGCACTAAAGAAGTCGACTTATATTTATCCATCGTCAAGAACATGGTCGCGGATAATATGGTGACCTATAAATTACAAACCGATGACTTCCTCGATGCCGATATCGATCTCGTCCCATTAACCACTAACGGAGTCGTCGATGATTCTCACTTATTAGTGAACGCCCAAGATGTCACTAATCAAGTCCAGAAGAAATTAATTACTTTAGCAAATGCTAAAAAATATGATCCTAATGTGATTGATTCCCGTATCGTCTTCCAATATCTCTTCGCAGGTTGGGAAGGAACAGGCTCCGAAGAAAGAGTCTTAATCGAACCGATCGACATGTCCTTAATCGGTATTACCGATAAAACCGCTTATAAAGGTTTCGATTTAGTCGATAATACCTATTCCTTACAAGACGTCTTAGATGATTCCGTCAATGTCGAATATCTCGTCAGTAAGAACAGTTCAATTAACAAGAAAGTTTCCACTTTAAAAGAAAGTGAAA
>JAEEHE010000085.1 GCA_016280685.1 Caryophanales bacterium | reverse complement strand
TGACTTTTTCTTCTGGTGTTGTCGCCTCTATTGATTCTATCTTTAAGCATATTCTCCCTAAAGGTAGTGGTGTCATTATTCAAACACCTGTCTATCACGTCTTTGAACATTGCATTAAAAATAACGGATTAAAAACTATTAATAATCAGTTGTTATATGATGGTAGAGATTATCATATTAATTTCGATAATTTAGAACAATTAATGAAAGATGAGAATAACAAATTGTTCTTATTATGTAATCCTCATAATCCAGTTGGTAGAATCTGGTCTGAAGAGGAATTAAAGAAGATTGTTTCACTTTGTGAAAAATATGATGTTTTATTGTTAAGTGATGAGATTCATTGTGATATCGCTGAGCCAGGTTATGAATATAATTCGATATTGAAATATTCTAATAAAGCGATAGCCTTGTTCGCTCCTTCAAAAGTGTTTAATTTAGCGTCATTACATTGCTCTTGTGTAGTGAGTAAAGACCATGATTTATTAAAGAAGATTGAAGAGGGTTTAGGCCAAGATGATTTAGGTGAGCCTAATTACTTTGGACCCTATGGCACGATTGCTGCATTTAATCATGGTGATGAATGGGTCAAAGAGATGAATGAATATGTCTTTAATAACAAGAGATATATAAACGATTTTATCCAAAGAGAATTACCTAAACTTCATTTAGTGGATAACAAAGCCACTTATCTTTTATGGTTAGATATCTCCGCTTATACGAATGATAGTGAAGAGTTCGCAAAGAGATTAAGAGAAGAAACTGGGTTATTCGTTTCTCCAGGTATGCAATTCGGTGATGGAGGAGAATCGTTCTTACGTATTAATGTTGCGACATCTTTAAAAAACGTCAAAGACGCTTGTAATAGATTAAAGCAATATATTTTGTCTTTATAATTAATCAGTAAAACTAAAATTGTTTTTATTGAAGTTAGCAACGCTACTTCTATAATTAGCGACATCTAAATTAGTTCCATTACTATATTGGTTATTTTTTAACCATTCTTTTAATATGACACGGTAATTATTATTTAGTGTCGGTAATTTATCTATATCCGCATTAGCGATAGAAGGGAAATAATCATAATATCTATTTTCGTTCGTATGGAAAGCAAGGTAATCAATACAAGCAATCTTATAAGTTTGACTTCTTTTGATAGTCGTGGACTTACTAGGATTATGATAAAAATTGTTATAACACATTATCTCATTTTCAATTTCTTCACCGGTTATAGAGATAATATAAACTTCATTATCAAATGGGAAGGAATTATATAAATCAGCATATGTATATGAGCCATACCCTAACGACTTACGAGAATTAGTGTAAGAGAAATCAATATCATATTTTTCTAAAACAGCCTCATCATAAATAGCTTTCGCCATAAGATTAGCGGATTCACTAGATCCGAAATAACCGGTGACGGAATTCGCTAAAACCTCGTCAGCGGCTTCTAAACATTCTAAAGAATAGGAATTGATTAATTGATATATTGTATAGTCAACTTGTGCAACGGAGGATTTTAATTCTTCGTTTGATATATAACTAACATCAGTGTTACTAACTAATTCATTCTCTACATCGTATGTTAGGGTGATATGGCTAAAAGAACCCATATAAGCGCTGTTTTGAACATAATAAAGATTATCTTCTTTAGTGTATTCTTTCTTATGCGTATGCCCACATAACACTAAATCGACATAATCTTTTAAGTCATTATTTAATACATCTTCTTGCCCGGTATGAATAGAACAGATAACAACGTCGCAGTTCTCATCATCTCTTAGATGGGTAGCTTCTTCTTTAATAAAATTAATATGATCAGCAAAACCAATATTTTTAGTGTATAAAGAATTAATAGAAGTTATTTGCCTATATCCAATACCTCCTAAGATACCGACTTTAAGGCCGTTCTCTAAAGTATAGGTCACACTTTTAACACCTAAATCAGATTGTTGATTATTACCCATTGTATGAGTAGACATATCATAATCATAGACATTGCCCGCTAAAACGGGAGTTGCATAATCATTATATTTTCTTGCAGTGTTGTTTCTTAAATATTCGACGCCCCAGTCGAAATCGTGATTGCCGACAGTTCTCGCATCAAATTTAGCGTAATTCATCACATCGGTTATTAATTGACCGTGGTTATAGTTAGAATATATAGAACCTTGCCATGTATCACCTTGATCGATTAATAAGGTATTAGGTTCTTCTCCCTTTTGTTTAAAGTAAGTACCGAATTCTCCTAATCCAGCAGAATAAGAATTATCCGCTAAAACAACCCCATGTATATCATTGGAGGCATATATTTCGATAGTTTTATATGGTTCATCGATATCTTCACTTGAAGACGATGAAGATGATGATTCGCTAGTCGATTCGCTGGAACTAATGATTTCCTCTGATGACGATTCACTAGAACTGACAATTTCTTCTGATGAAGTGTCGCTGCTATATTCACTGGATGAACTAGTAATAGTGTCACTTTGACTATCTATTTGTGAGGAACTATTAGGATTAACATTATTATTAAAACAACTAGTTATTAATAATATTAATATAGATAGACCTATTATTTTTTTATTCATATTGTTTTAGATTGACGATGGTTCAATTATAATTTACATAGTAATTATGAACAAGATTATTCGTGGTGTGTGTATAGATATATCTTCTGAAGGCAAAGGTGTCGTAAAGGTTGGTAGAGATATTATTTTTTGCGATGGCCTATTTCCTAAAGAAGAAGCGGATATCGAAATCCTCTATCAAAGAGCAGGCGTCAATTTCGGCAAAGTTAAGAAATTATATAAATTATCAAAAGATAGAATTCAACCAAGATGTAAGATTTGCACTTCTTGTGGAGGATGCCAATATCAACAGATTAATTATGATGCTCAATTAGTGTTTAAAACTAATCGTGTCAAAAACGCGATTAAAAGAATCGCTCATTTAGATGTTCCTGTTAATGATTGTATCGGTGCGAAACATCCTTATAATTACCGCAATAAAATACAAGTTCCTTATTCTAAGGATAGAAAAGGTAATGTGGTCTATGGTTTTTATAAAGAGAATAGTCACGAGATTATCCCCACTAAAGAATGCGCGATAGAAGATAGAAGAGCAGCTTCTATATTATGGGACATTAAAGAACTTGTTAAAGAATATAAAATCCCTATTTATAACGAAGATAATGGTAGTGGTGTTTTAAGATATGTTTTAATTAGAACTTCTTATCATTTTAAAGAACTAATGGTGGTCTTAGTAACCTCTATTATGAACTTCCCGGGACAAAGGAATTTTATCGACGCTTTATTAAAACTTCATCCTGAGATAACTACAATTGTGGAGAATGTTAATAGCAGACACACAAACGTTATCTTGGGTAATAAAGAAAAAGTGCTTTATGGTCCTGGTTTTATTAAAGATACAATATGCGGTTTAACATTTGAAATATCCGCATCTAGTTTCTTCCAAATCAATCCTGAACAAGTAGAAATATTATATAAAACCGCGTTAAATCTCATAGATATTAATAAAAATCAAACAGTTTTAGATGCTTATTCTGGTGTGGGAACGATTGGTTTAATCGCTAGTAAAAACGCTAAAAAGGTTATATCGGTAGAAATTGTTAAAGATGCGGTAAAAAATGGTATTGAGAACGCAAAAAGAAATAGTGTCACTAATATAGAATTTCACTGCGATGATGCGAGTGAATTTATCAATCATTATGAAGGCGAACTTGATATAGTAATCATGGATCCACCGAGAAAAGGCAGCGATGAGAAATTCTTATCAGCGGTGATGAATAATAATGTAAAACAAATAATATATGTTTCTTGCGATCCTGAAACACTCGCGAGAGATTTGAATTTCTTATCGTCAAAATATGAAGTTAATTATGTTCAACCTGTAGATATGTTCCCGATGACAAACCATGTTGAAACTATAGCATGTCTACAACTAAAAGAGCGATAAGTTCTATCGCTTATTATATAGATATAATAAAGCATTATTATCAAGAAGAATAGGTGATAGCAGTTCAATATTATTTTTCGCCATTGGTTTTGCCGAACTTGCCGTTATTTTTACGCCAAACTTGCGGTTTTGTTTAATCCAAACTTGCGGTTTAATCTTAAAAAAAGTATACTATTAGTGAGGTAAATCAACATGGAAAAAGAATACATTGATAGACTATTTGATAAAGAGCTTGAATTCTATTTAAAAACTGTTGGTGCCGTCCAAATTGTCGGCCCTAAATATTGTGGCAAATCAAGAACAGCAAAAAGGCATGCTAAAACAATTATTGATTTAATGAAAAAGAAAGATAGGGATCAATATGTTGAACTTGCTAAAAATGCACCAGAAGCTTTACTGAATAAAGGAGATAAACCAATACTGATTGACGAATGGCAAGTCATATCATTTAT